>JBELLU010000033.1:11864-20629 GCA_042096455.1 Opitutia bacterium | reverse complement strand
GCGCTTATTTGTTCACCGCTTTACATTACTCCCCCGTCAGTCAAATGCTGACGGGGGATTTTTTTCTATGGCTCAAATTAAACTACTCTTAATTGGTTGGGACGCGGCAGACTGGAAAGTTGCACGTCCCTTGATGGATGCGGGGAAGATGCCTGCGCTAAAACGCCTCACAGAGGAAGGGAGCTGGGGTAATCTTGCCACCATTCGCCCTATTCTGTCTCCCATGCTCTGGACCAGCATAGCGACCGGTAAACGCGCCTGGAAGCACGGCATTCACGGGTTTTCTGAGCCCTGCCCCAAGACCGGAAGCATACGCCCCATCTCCAACCTCTCACGCAAAACCAAGGCCATTTGGAATATCTTTAATCAGGAGGGCTTGCACAGCAATGTCGTCGGCTGGTGGCCCTCGCATCCTGCCGAGCCGATCAATGGGGTCATGATTTCCAATCATTACCAGCAAGCGGTCAAGCCGCTGGAGGAGGCATGGCCGATGCGGCCCGGCACGGTGCATCCGGAAAAACTGGCCGAGGCGCTCAAGGAATTCCGGGTACACCCCGCCGAACTGCAAAACGAGCACGTCCTGCCCTTCATCCCCAAAGCGGCGGAAATCGACCAATCAAAAGATAATGCCATGGGGGATTGTATGAAAATCCTTGCGGAAAATTCCGGCATTCACGCCGCCGCCACCGCCGTTATGCAACGCGAACCCTGGGACTTCATGGCGGTTTACTACGATGGGATCGACCACTTTGGGCACCGCTTCATGCGTTACCATCCCCCTCGCTTATCCTGGATCGAGGAGGAAGAATTTGAAAAATACAAGGATGTCATCGAGGGCGCTTATCGCTACCACGATATGATGCTGGAGGTCCTCCTGCAAATCGCGGGCGAGGACACCACCGTCATGTTGATTTCAGATCACGGCTTCGAACCGGGCAATCTCCGTCCTCAAACAACACCCAATGAACCGGCGGGTCCCGCAGCGGAACACAGCCCCTTGGGAATCTTCTGCGCCCGTGGCCCCGGTATCAAAAAAAACCACGAAATCCAAAGCGCTTGCCTTCTGGACATCACTCCCACCTTACTGCACCTCAAAGGATTACCAGTGGGCGAAGATATGGACGGTCGGGTACTGGAGGACATTTTTGAAAAAGAACCGGAGATAAAGACCATTCCGAGTTGGGATGCCGTTGCCGGTGAGGATGGGCAGCACAAAAAAGATGCCGACTCCGTTGATGTAAAGGAAGCCCGAGAAGAAATGAAACAGTTGGTTGAGCTCGGATACATCGACGAACCGGATGAAGATCAGGGCATTGCCATCGACAATACCCTACGGGAATTAAACTACAATCTTGCCCAAGCCTACATCGACGCCAGCTACCTCACCGAAGCGATTCAGATTCTGCGCAAAGAATGGGATCGCAACCCCCGCGAAGGACGCTTTGGCACCAAGCTCCTTCATTGTTACCTCTCCCTTCGCGATCCCCTCATGGCACGGGAAACCTTCAAAGAATTGGTCGCCCGCAAAAAGGAGGCGATCACCCTTGCTCAGGCTGAAATGGAGGCGCTCAAGGAAAAGATAGACCAGGAAGCGGAAGCCGCCAGCAAGGAAGCAGAGGCAAAAGGCGAGCCTGCTCCTCAGCACAAACCCGCACGCAAAGATATCCAAAAAATGCGCCGCCTGCGGGGACAGGCAAATCCCAATCCGCAAACCTTTGCCTTCTTGAACGGCTGCGTGCTGCATCTGGAGGACGACCCCAAGGGCGCCCTGCGCAGCTTTGCAAAATGCGACAGCGTTCAGGAATCCCTCAAACCCAGCTTAAGCAACAAGATCGGCGACGCCCACTTCGATCTGGGAGACTGGGATGCCGCAGAGGCTGCCTACCAGCAGACCCTCTCGATTGCCCCCTTGGACAGTGCGGCACAACTCGGCATGGCACAGGTGCACACCGCTCGTAAACAACCCTTCGAGGCAGCCGCCGCAGCCCTGAAATCACTCGAGGTGAATTTCCACAACCCCAAGGCGCAATACGTTTACGGACAAGCCCTGAAAAATCTCCGGAAGCCCAAACTCGCCAAGAAAGCTCTTTTGAAGGCGGTTGAGCAAAACCCCAACTTTCCGATGGCTTGGCTGGAATTGAGCCAGCTTCATAAAAAAGACTCCGAAGCCGCCGCACGCTACAAAGCCGAGGCCGAAGCAGCGGAAAAACGCCTCCTTGAAGTCACCCGCTCGGTTCTCCAAACGGACGCCGATAAGGATATCCAATGGACGGAATTTCCCGACATCATCCGAAAGGTGAACGCGCCGGATCGCTCCAAGCAGGGAGAGGCTCCGCTGATCATTGTTTCCGGGTTACCGCGTTCCGGCACTTCCCTCATGATGCAAATGCTCGCCGCAGGTGGACTCGATGTAGTGAGCGACGCTGTTCGTAAAGCCAACGACTCCAACCCCAAAGGATATTTTGAGGACGAACGCGTCAAGGGCCTGAAATCGAACGCAGACAAAAGCTGGCTGAACGATTGCAGGGGACAGGCGATCAAAATTGTAATGCCCATCGTCACGGGCGTCCCACCAGAACTTCCGCAGAAGATTATCTTCATGGAGCGTCCCGCAGAAGAAGTGGTGCGCTCGCAACGCTCAATGCTCAAACGCGACGGCAAAGTCGGTTCGACTACCGAGGACGACCGCATGTCCGCGATTTACGCTGACTACCAGAAGGACTTCAACGAAGCCGCCAGCCAAAATAGCAACATCGAGGTCCTGCCCATCCGTTATCACGACATCCTCAAAGACCCTGAGGCGGTTGCACGTGAGGTTGCGGCCTTTGCCATGCAGCAGGCGGACATCCAAGCAATGGTCAAAGCCGTTGACCCTAAGCTTTACCGCACAAAGTCCGGCAAGGCTTCAAAGTAATCACCTTCGACCCATCACGGGATGCGATTTTTATAGCCTCTCAGCACAGAGTCTATAAACTTTAGATATGATTATTAATGTGGATAGTGTCATACCGGAAGTAGCTGAAAACGTGCGCGACGGAGTCGGCACCGTAACGGCCCACAAACTCCTCGATCTATTTCCGGGGAGTGCTATTAAGAGCGTCGGACTCGTGCGCCTCGAACCGGGCGCAAGTGTGGGGTCGCATTCCCACCACGGCGAGGAGGATTTCTATTACTGCCTCTCGGGCGAGGGCGTGGTGGTCGACAACGGTGCGGAACATGCCTTTACCCCCGGCACCCTGCAGATCACCCGCGACGGAGAAACTCAGGCGATCCGCAACACCGGCGAGACCGAACTCGTCTTTCTGGGTGCGCTCGTGGCAACGATTCAGGGTTAGCCCGAATATCGCATACGATTCAGCACCGTCTCCGGCGAGACGTGAGCGGTGTTCTGCGCACACAAAGCGACAAGAGTGTCGCTTCCACTAAAGCACCATGCGTGGAAGCGGCAATCCTGCCGCTTTTCCACAAAAACCCGCAAACAATTCACATGTGATGACTTACCAATCGACACCAACAAACAAGTGCAAAATAAAGCTTAGCGAGCCTTGCTAGAGGCGATAGGGTTCGCGAGTGTCGGGCCACTCCGCCTTGAAATCTTTGGTATTGCGCGTGAGCAGGGCGCAACCCAATTCCCGCGCAGAGGCATAGACGATGGCATCGGGTAGCTTGAGTTTTTTCTCACGGCGCAGGTGAACGGCGCGCTCGGAAACCGCCGTATTCAAATCCATTGTTTTAAAAGCTGCTAGGAATCTACGCACAACGACCGCTTCTTCAGGCGTCTCAACACCAGCCAGCACCTCCATGAAAGTAATCACGCTGATCCATTTTTCCTCGTAACGCTCCACCTCCGCAGCGGCCTGCGGAATGCCCTTCAGATAGTCGATGAGGATGTTCGTGTCGAAGACCGCCCTCATTCCTGTTTCCATTCATTCCTCAAGCGTGACTGATAGCTTAAAGCGTCAGTTTTTTTATCTTTCCAAATACCGTATGCGGCCTGCGAGTCCTGCACCGCCAGTGCCCCGGTGTAAGCTTCCAATGCTTCACGAATGAGCGCCGCACGCGAACAACCGCGCTCCTGACGTTCTGAATCCAAAACTGCGAGCACCGACTCCGGTATATCGACTATCGTACGCATAGTGTTATCATGCTGCGTTATCACTTTTCGTCAAGCTTGCATCCGGCAAATCCCAACAAAGCGACTCCCGAAAAGGCTTGAAGCAGGCGCTGAGGAATTCAGTCTACAACGTTTTCCCTAATCTTTATGAAAACGTTGAAATTCTCAGTTTTACCGGGCGACGGCATCGGCCCGGAAGTCATGGACGTGGCACTGGAGGTCCTCAAGGCCACCGGCGAAAAATTCGGCTTTGCGCTCGAATACGAGCACGCCGACATCGGCGGGATTGCGATCGACAACCACGGGGTCGCTTTTCCGGAATCCACCCGCGAAGTCTGTGACCGCAGCGAAGCGATCCTCTTCGGGTCGGTGGGCGGCCCCAAATGGGAAAGCCTCCCGCCCAAGGAACAACCCGAGCGCGCCGCCCTCCTCCCGATCCGGCAGGCCTACAAACTCTACGCCAACGTGCGCCCCGGTCTCCTCTATTCCGAATTGACCGACGCCTCCCCCCTCAAGGCAGAGCGCATCCCCAACGGAATCGACATCGTCTGCATTCGGGAACTCACCGGCGGAATCTATTTCGGGCAACCCAAAGCCACCACCACCCTTGAGAACGGCGAACAACAAGCAATCGACACGATGGTCTATCAAACCAGCGAAATCGAGCGCATCGCCCAAGTCGCGATCGATACCGCCAAAGCCCGAGGCGGCAATGTCTGCTCGGTCGACAAAGCCAACGTCCTCGAAACCTCGGTTCTCTGGCGGCAGGTCGTAACGGAATACTTCGCGAAGCACGCCCCTGAGATCGAACTCAGCCACATGTATGTCGACAACGCCGCCATGCAACTCGCGCGCGACCCGAACCAATTCGACGTCCTCTTCACCGAGAATATGTTCGGCGATATTTTATCCGATGAAATGGGTGTGATCTGCGGCTCCCTTGGGATGCTCGCCTCCGCCAGCCTCGGCGCTCAAAACAATTCCCTTGGCCTACCCTTCGGGCTCTACGAACCCTCCGGCGGCACCGCCCCCGATATCGCCGGGCAAGGCATCGCCAATCCCTGCGCGCAAATCCTCTCTGCCGCGATGATGCTCCGTTACAGCTTCGGCGAAAACGAAGCCGCCGACGCCATTGAAGCCGCCGTCAAAAACGCCGTCACCTCCGGCGTACGCACAGGTGACATCGCCTTCGGCCTCGAGGCAGTCGGCACCCAAGAAATGGGCGCCGCGATACTCGAAAAGCTATAATAACATCGAACATTGAACATCGAGCGCCGAACTTAAATCTTAGAGGCACGGACTGTCTTCGGACAAACAAAGAAATCAACAAACAATGGCTTATAAGAGGAACCAAACTATTTCCGACGCATGGGAGGTAAAGGAAGAGCCGGGAGTTTATAATTTAAGCGATCGGCTCATGGATTTTTCCGTGAACATAATTCGTGTAAGCAGAACTTTTGAAAATTCTGAAGCGGCGCAAAATATCTCAAACCAATTGCTTCGCGCCGGCACCTCTCCAATGGCGAATCATGCCGAGGCGCAATCAGCAGAATCCAAAAAGGATTTTATCCATAAAATGAAGATCTGACTTAAAGAGCTAAGGGATACGGAACGCTGGCTGAGTCTTCTGCGACGCGTTCCGCTCGTTCAGGCCAGCAATGCGGTCGATAAACTTTTTGAAGAAAACAACCAACGCATACGAATATTTGCCAAAAGTATTCAAACTGCTCAGGCAAATCAACAATCGCATAAACGATAATGATTCATCATTGAAACTAACATAGTTGGAAATGTTGCACAAATCCTTCAAGGTGCAACCTTCGATGTTCGATGTTCAATGTTTAATAATCCTCGCCCATGACCTCCGCTGAGATCCGCCAGTCCTTTCTCGATTTTTTTGAATCCAAAGCGCACACCTCGGTGCCCTCGGCGTCCCTTATGCCGACTTCCCCCAACCTGCTTTTCACGAACGCGGGGATGAATCAGTTTGTGCCCTATTTCCTCGGCACCGAGAAGGCACCCTACAATCCGCCGCGTGCCGCTGATACCCAGAAATGCATCCGCGCGGGCGGTAAACACAACGACCTCGAGGATGTAGGCTACGATACCTACCACCATACCTTCTTCGAGATGCTCGGGAATTGGTCCTTCGGCGATTACTTCAAGACGGAGGCGATTGAATGGGGTTGGGAATTATTAACTCAAGTTTGGGGATTTCCACCCGCCCGCCTTTACGCCACGGTTTACGCGCCCGGCCAAGGCGACCCCGCCGAGTTCGATCAGGAAGCCTACGATCTTTGGAAGGTCTTGTTTGAGAAAGCCGGGCTCGACCCCCAGGTCCATATCATCAACGGCAACAAAAAGGACAACTTCTGGATGATGGGCGAAACCGGCCCCTGTGGTCCCTGCTCGGAGCTGCACGTTGACCTCACTCCCGAGGGCGACAGCAAGGGCGCCCTTGTAAACATGGACTCCGACCTCTGTATCGAAATCTGGAACCTCGTCTTTATTCAATTCAACGCGAATGCCGACGGTACCTTCTCCGATCTTCCCGCGAAGCATGTCGATACCGGCATGGGCTTTGAACGCGCCTGCTCCATCATTCAAAACACCAAAGGCCTCACCGATTTCTCACAGAAACCCACCAACTACGCCACCGACGTCTTTCAGCCCCTCTTCCGCACCCTCGAATCCCTGAGCGGCAAAACCTATCAGGACATCTACCCCGCCGCCGACACCGAGCCGAGCCAAGCCCTCACCGAAGCGATCGCCTTTCGGGTGGTCGCCGACCATATCCGCACCCTCGCCTTCTCGATTGCAGACGGCATTCTCCCCGGCAACAACGGGCGCAACTACGTCCTCCGCCGCATCCTTCGCCGCGCCGTCAAATACGGTCGCAACCTAGGCTTTGACGGTTCCGAACCCTTCCTGCCAAAACTCGTCGATACCCTCGAGGCGGAATTCAGCGCGGTCTTCCCGGAAATCAAGACCCGCGCCGCCGCGGTGAAAGAGACCCTTGCCGCCGAAGAAAGCAGCTTCAACAAGACCCTCGACCGCGGCCTCCAACTTTTTGAAAAGCAATGCCAGGACGGCGCGATCAGCGGCAAAGAAGCCTTCACCCTTTACGACACCTACGGTTTCCCGCTCGACCTCACCGAACTCCTCGCCCGCGAGCGGGGCATCCAAGTCGATACCGCAGGCTTTGAGGCATCCATGAAAACCCAGCGCACCCGCGCCCGCGCCGCCCAAAAGAAGACCGTTGTCAAAGCGATCGAACTCGAGACCGACGCCGTCACGGAATTCCTCGGCTTCGATCACGACCACTGCGAGGCAGAAATCCTCGAAGTGCACACTCAGGACGGACAAGTATGGATTATCCCTGACAAAACCGTCCTGTTCACCGAAATGGGCGGACAAGACGGCGACTGCGGCACCCTCGAGATTGACGGGGCACCCCATGCGATTCTGGCGACTCAAAAAGCCGGTCACGCCGTGGCGCATATTTTGCAAGGCGAGCTTCCCGAAGGAATCGCAGCAGGCGCAAAGGTTAAGCTCCACCTCGACCGCGACCGCCGCGCACCGATCGAGGCGCACCACACCGCCACCCACCTTTTACACTGGGCGCTCCATCAACACGTCTCGCCCGATGCCACCCAGCAGGGCTCCAGCGTTTCCCCCGAACGCCTGCGCTTCGATTTCAACTCCAAAGCCCTCAACACCGATCAGCTCGCAGCCCTAGAGGCCGCCGTAAACACCTGCATCGAAAAAGCAGAAACCGTCTCCTGGAGCGAGGTCCCCCACGCAGAAGTCAAGGACCGCACCGACGTGATGCAGTTCTTTGGCGACAAATACGGCGAGCAGGTGCGGGTCGTTCAAATCGGAGGCACCGCCCATGCCCTCGACGGTTATTCCATGGAATTATGCGGCGGCACCCACGTTCGCAATACCGGCGATATCGGTCGTTTCAAAATAAAATCCGAAGGGGCGATTGCGGCGGGCATACGCCGGATTGAAGCGCTCTGCGGCAAAGCCGCCGAAGACTACCTCAAGGAACAGGCCGCCCTGGAAGCGGACGCCAAAGCCCAACAACTTGAAAAAATCGAGCATGTGAATTCCGCGCTGGTGAAGCTCGGCCTCGACCCGGTTAAAATCCCGGCGGAAGCCAGCCCGGGCGCGCTTAAATCGCTCGCGATCGAAGCCGACAAAGCACTTCGGAAGGCGCAAGCCTCCGCGGCTGCCGGTCAAGCGAACGCCCTCCTCGACTCTGCCCGCACCGGCGATAACGGCGTGAAGGTGCTGGTGGCGGTCGTCGATGCGCCTGACCCCAACGCCCTGCGTTCCATGGCGAGCCACCTCGCCGGACAACTGGGCGAATCCCTCGTGGTGCTCGGAGCGGCAATCGATGGCAAAGTAAGCCTTTGCGCGCAGGCGAGTCCCGCCGCGATCGCTGCAGGACACGAAGCCGGCACCATCATTCGCGAGCTCACCGGAAAACTCGGCGGCAAGGGCGGCGGCAAACCGAACTTCGCGATGGGCGGCGCCCCCGACAACGGCACACTCGCGGAAGTCCTGGCGGCCTTTGACCCGTCCTAGCGACCCCGCATATCGCGCTCCGCTTCCCGCATCGCGACCTTGCGCTTGAGGGTCTCGC
>JBELLU010000033.1:0-11764 GCA_042096455.1 Opitutia bacterium | reverse complement strand
CCCCGCATATCGCGCTCCGCTTCCCGCATCGCGACCTTGCGCTTGAGGGTCTCGCGCTTGTCGTGGAGTTTCTTACCGGTACAGAGCGCGATCTCGACCTTGATGAGGCCGTGCTTCATAAAAACCCGCAGGGGGACGAGGGTTTTGCCGCCCTGTTCAATCGCCCCGAGGAGTTTATCGATCTCGCGGCGATGCAGGAGGAGTTTGCGTTTGCGGCGGGGTTCGTGGTTTTGAAGGTTCCCGAATTTGTATTCCCCGATGTGGCTGTTGTAGAGCCAGACCTGCCCTTTCTCGATCCGGCAAAAGGATTCCCCGATTTGGGCATTGCCCTCACGAATTGCCTTCACCTCTGTGCCGAGCAGGACAATCCCCGCCTCAAAGCGATCGCCCACGAAGTAATTGTGCGTGGCTTTGGCGTTGCGGACTTCCCGATAACGGGAATCGCTGGATTTTTTTTTGGCAGACACGGTGAAAGGAGTTGGGCGAAGCAAAGCAGGACAAACTCAGAATCGCAAGCACGCGCACTGCCGGACTTGAAAATCCCGCCAGCCAAAGGGTCGATGGACCGCCACGAGCCTAAACTGCCGCTTCGTCTTCGGTCTCGTCGAGCTGGTAGGTAATCTTACCCTCGATGATTTCACGCAGGGCCATATCCTCGGCGGACAGGCGCTCCAATGACTCAATCAGGGGCTTGTAGCCGCTTTTGAGTTGTTTGGCACGGCGTGAAACAACATTGATCAGGATCATAGGATCGGTGATCACCTGCTGTGCTTGGTGTAGGTAGTCGTCTCTCAAAGGTATAGTCTCCGCTGTAGGTTTAAATTGAAGAACACATTAAGATGAAGACCCGCAAGCGCTTGGCAATACAAATAAATCGCCCTCAAGCTAAGTTTTAAGAGCATATATGGCTTGCTATACATGTATAGCATCTTATTTTAAAGGGATGCTGGCAATACGATTGGATCAGGAGATCGAGGAGCGTTTAAAACGACTCGCCGAAAAGACAGGTCGTACCAAGACCTTCTATGCGCGGGAAGCGATACTGCAACACCTCGAGGATATGGAAGATTACTACCTTGCCGCCGAGGCGGTTGAGGACGGGGATCGCAGCTATAATGCGACCGAAGCCAAGCGTGAACTGGGATTATAGCATTTCTGCGCGGGCTCTGAGGCAGCTCAAGAAGTTGGATCGTGTTTCCGCAAGCCGGATCCTTGCCTATTTGGACGAGCGCATCAGTGGTACGGAGGATCCGCGCCAATGGGGTGCCCAGTTAAAAGGCCCCCTTAAGAATTTTTGGCGTTACCGCTGTGGAGCATACCGAATTCTTTGCCAATTACAGGACAAGGTGTTTATTGTGCTTGTTCTGGAGGTCGGTCCACTCAAAACAATTTATCGTAGATAGCAGTATATGAAAAACGCAAAAAACGAACCGTCACCGCCCCTTTACAATTGGCTCCACAAGCGCTCAGCGGGTGTGCTGCTGCACCCGACCTCCCTGCCCTCGCCCACCGGGATTGGTAATTTTGGGCAGAGCGCGTATCAGTTCGTCGATTTACTCGCGGACAGCGGCCTGAGGGTTTGGCAGCTGTGCCCGCTCGGACCGACCGGATATGGCGATTCGCCCTATCAATGTTTTTCGGCATTTGCGGGGAATCCCTATTTGATAGATTTCGAGCCTTTGCTGGAGGCGGACTTGGTGCAGTCTGAGGATTTGGAGGGTTTGCGCGGGCTTTCCGCACAAGGCTGTGACTTTGGCGCGCTCTACGAGCAGTTCTGGCCGGTTCTGGAAAAAGCGCATCGCCGTTTCGAGGCGAGTGCGGCGGGCAGCGTTCTGGATTATGGTTCCTTTGAAGCATTCTGCTCGGGTGAGGCTGCCTGGCTTGAAAGCTACAGCGTGTTCATGGGCCTGAAGGCGCATTTCGGAGGGAAGTGCTGGCTCGAGTGGCCGGAGGAATTTCGCGATGCGAAGCAGGGCGCAAAAGGCACCTTACCCGCCGAAGCCGCCACCGCTAAGGAACTGCACGCTTTCGCGCAATACCTCTTCAGCGCCCAGTATAAAAAGTTTCGTTCCTATGCCTCGAAAAAAGGCGTCCGTATCATGGGCGACCTCCCGATCTTCGTGGCGCTGGACAGCGCCGACGTCTGGGCAAACCGAGCGCTCTTTCAACTCAAGGCAGACGGCGATCCCCGCTCGGTGGCAGGGGTGCCGCCGGATTATTTCGCAGCGGACGGTCAGCTTTGGGGCAATCCGCTCTACGAATGGTCGGTGCACGAAGCGGAGGGCTTCGCCTGGTGGCTGGAGCGCATCAAAGCGAACCTCGATCTCTACGACTTCCTCCGGATCGATCACTTCCGGGGCTTTGAATCCTACTGGGCGGTGCCCGGAGATGCCGAAACGGCGCGCGACGGAAACTGGGAGCCCGCCCCCGGCTTGGCACTCTTTCAAGCAATCGCAAAGGCCTTCCCCGAAGCGCGCATCATCGCAGAAGACTTGGGCGTCATCACGCCCGAGGTCGAGACCCTGCTGGCGGCGACGGGTCTGCCAGGCATGGCAGTGCTGCAATTTGCCTTTGGAGGGGAAGCGCACAACGCCTACCTGCCGCACAACCTCCGCCAAAATACAGTGCTCTATACCGGCACCCACGACAACGACACCAGCCTCGGTTGGTATGCCCAGACCGATTCAACAACGCGCGACCACGTGCGGCGTTATTATGGAATTTCCGGTGAAAACATTGGCTGGGATCTCATTCGCTCGGCACTCCGCTCCAGCGCGAAGCTCGCGATCCTCCCGCTGCAGGACCTCCTCAGTCTTGGCTCTGAGGCGCGTCTCAACACCCCCGGTCAAGCGCAGGGGAACTGGCAATGGCGGGTGCACCTTGAACAACTCCTGCAATTCCGAAAAGAGAGTAGCGCCTACCTCAAGGAACTGAACGCGCTTTACGGGCGCTAGTCACCATCAGGTCCATAGGCCGAGGAAAAAGACCCCGGTCCATGCCGCGGTGCGAATCCAATTTGTGAGGACCAGTCGCCGAATCACCGCTGCGTCAAAACCGGACTTCTGAAGGGCACGGTGCGCCGGCACGGAAAACACTGCGGTGGCGAGCCACGCCAGCGCCACGAGCGCCGCCGCCGCTACATGGAATAGGTTCACCTCGAGCCACAACTGTAACCCGATCAAGAACGGCTGGGTCAGCATCAGCGGCCCCACGATAAAGCCCATGCGATTCATATAGGATTCATGCCATTGCGGGAAGGCCTCCGCGCGCAGGTGAGCAAAACCGGGATAAATCGTGAGCTGCACCAACCAGATCAGCACCAACATGCCCAAATCCACGCAATGCCGGATCGCGTCGAGATCATTGAGCCAGTCGATTTCCATTGGATTAGTGCTTCACAAGGCCGCGCTCGTGCAACAACTCCGCGATTTGAACGGCGTTGAGGGCGGCGCCCTTCCAGATTTGGTCACCGGTCACCCACAAGGCCAAACCGTTATCAAAGACGCGGTCCCGCCGGATGCGCCCCACCCCGCACGGCACCACCTCGGAATACTCGAGCGGCATAGGATAACGGCCCTGCTCGGGATCGTCCACCAGTTCCGCGGCTTCAAAACCTGCGATGGCTTCACGGGCTTCCTCAACCGAAACCGGGCGGTCGAATTCCGCGCTGATGGAGATGCTGTGCGCCCGGAAGACCGGCACCCGCACGCAGGTACAAGTGACTTCCAAGCCGTCCAAGCCGAGAATTTTGCGGCCCTCGTTGAGCATTTTCATCTCTTCGCGCGTGTAGCCATCCTCCAGAAAAGCATCGACATGCGGAATGAGGTTAAAGGCGATTTGATGGGGATAGACTTCCTTTTGTAGGGTCTCGCCCTTCGCCCAGGCGCGGGTCTGTTGTTCGAGTTCGATAAGCCCGCCCGCCCCACTACCGGAAACGGCCTGATAGGTGGACGCAATAAAACGCTTCAGGCCAAAAGCCTGGTGCAAGGGATAGAGTCCCATCAAGGCAATCGCAGTGGAGCAATTGGGATTCGCAATGATGCCCTTGTGCGCCTCGACCGCCTCGGGATTGATTTCCGGAACGACCAAGGGCACTTCCGGGTCATTGCGAAAGGCGGAGCTGTTATCGACCACGATGCACCCGCTCGCGACCGCTGCTTGCGCGAAGGCTTTCGACTGCGAACCGCCCGCGCTGAAAATACAAATATCGAGATCTTTGAAGCTCGCCTCGGTGGCTTCTTCGATGACCCAGCTGCGGCCCTCGTAGCTTATGCTTTTGCCCGCCGAACGGGCGGACGCAAGGAGGCGCAAGTCCGATATTGGAAAGTTGCGTTCATGCAACAACCTAATGAGTTCTTGACCGACCGCACCGGTCGCTCCGAGGATGCCTATAGAATATGCCATTCGATTTAAATCAGGAGAAAGCTAACCTAGAGCAAAGCTGCACAGCCTTGTCAATCATACCCACCCCGCGGGTTTTGATTGTCAGCATCGGCCAACAAAAGCTCTATTACCTTTCCGGCGAACAAGAGGCAGCGGTCCTGCCGGTCTCGACCTCCAAGAATCCGCCGTCCTGCGTAGCGGAATCGTATGGCACGCCCCACGGTCTGCACGCGATTGCGGATCGCATCGGTGAGGGGGAACCCGAAGGGACGGTTTTCAAAGGGCGCGTCCCGCAGGGGCATTATCGCGATTTACCCGAAGCGGAGCAGTCCCGGAATCTGATCACCTCCCGCATTCTGCGCCTGCGGGGTCTGCAAGCGGGAAAAAACTGCGGGCGGGGTTGCGATTCGTATGACCGCTATATCTATATTCACGGTACCAATCACGAAGACCGGATCGGTGAACCCTTCAGCGGGGGTTGCATCGAACTGCGAAACAAGGCTATGATTCAGCTATTCAATAAGGTGGCGACTGGCGACCTCGTTTGGATTACCTTGAACTAAAATTTTAAATATGTCCGACCACTCCAATCATCCATCCTGGCATTGCCTGCGCACCCAAACAAAGCGCGAACACATTGCCGCCAATATGCTTGCCGGGCAACATGAGGTGGAGGTCTTTTGTCCACGCATCAGTCAGATCAAAAAGACCCGCGCCGGGAAAAAACGGTTCACGGAAGCGCTCTTCCCGAGCTACATCTTCGCCCGCTTTCATTACGAGACCCAGTTCCGAAAAATCATGCATGCGCAAGGCGTGCTCCAGATTGTCGCAACCGGGGATCGTCGCGTCATCCCCGATCATATCATCGATTCCCTCAAAGCGAGCCTTCCGGAGGACGTGATTGAAGCGCCCGACCTGAGCATTGAACCCGGTGCGGAAATCGAAATCCTAACGGGTTCCCTCAAAGGCCTGAACGGCAAGGTCCTCGCGGCTATGCCCGCAAAAAAACGAGTGGAGGTGCTCCTCGATTTCCTCGGCCGCGAAATCACGGTGGCGATTCATCCGGACGATGTAATCCTGAAGGAAAAAGATTAGGGCGCTGCCCTAGCCTTCGCTTTCAATCAGTTTACGCAGGATGGCGTCGAGGGTGGCGGGATTTGCCTGACCCTTGGTTGCTTTCATCACCGGCCCCTTCAGGGCGTTGAGGGCTTTGTCGTTGCCCTCCTTGAACTGCGCCACCGCCTTAGCATTACCCGCGATGGCTTCGCGGCAGAGCGCTTCGACCTCGTCGGAGTTATCGCTTTGTTGAAGCCCCTCTTTTTCGACGATTGCGGCGGGCATTTCACCGCTGGCATACATCGCCGCAAAAACATCCTTACCGATTTGCTTCGTGATCACACCCTCCTCAATGAGTTTTGCCAATTCCGCGATGTGCGCGGGAGTGAGCGGGCAATCCGTGATTGAAAGGGCACTTTCGCCGTGGGCGGCACTCGCGGAGAGTTCGCGCAGCAAATCGTTGGCGATGTAATTGGCGATTGCTTTGGGGGCGTCGTGAACCGCGAGCGCTGCCTCGAAGAAGGCGGACAATTCCGGATCCGGACAAAGCACCGAGGTGATGGTAAAGGGCAAGCCCAGTGCTTCCTGAAAACGACGTTGCTTATCAAAGGGACGCTCGGGGAGTTCCGCCTCCATTTCTGCAACGCGGGCGCGATCGAGGCGCACCGGCATGAGGTCGGGATCCGGGAAATAACGGTAGTCATGGGCTTCCTCTTTACTGCGCAGGGAACTGCTGGTGCCTTTTTCCGCATTCCATCGGCGGGTCTCCTGCGTGATGCTTTCCCCCGCATCGAGTAAATCCGCCTGCCGCACGATTTCGTATTCAATCGCGGCCCGTACATTGGAAATGGAATTGAGATTTTTCATCTCGGTGCGGGTTCCTAGTTGTTCGCTACCGACGGGCTTGAGGGAAACATTGGCATCACAGCGCAATTGCCCCTTTTCCATGTCGCAATCTGAGACCCCGGTGTAATGGATCAATTGGATGAGGGCATTAAGGAACGCAACGGCTTCCTCGGAGGAATGGAGGTCGGGTTCGGTCACGATCTCCGCGAGGGGTACCCCGGCGCGGTTGAAATCAATGACGGTATCAAAGGCCTCGTGGCTGAGTTTGCCGGGGTCTTCCTCCAGGTGAATCCGGTTGAGTTTCACCTTGCGGTGTTCGCCCTGCACATTCCGCGAGGGGCCGGGTAACTCGATCTCAACGAGACCCCCCAGGCAAAGGGGCTCCTCGTTTTGCGTGAGCTGATAGTTCTTCGGCGAGTCGGGATAAAAGTAATTTTTGCGGTCCCATTTACAGACTTCTGCGATTTCACACCCGAGCATGAGGCCCAACTTCGCGCAGGCCTCAATCGCGGCGTGGTTTAGCACCGGCAAGGTTCCCGGCAGACCCAGCACCACTGCGTCGGTCAGGGTATTGGGTTCCGCGCCGTAGTTGTAGGGCGCTGCGGTAAACATCTTCGTGCGCGTTTTGAGCTGCACGTGGATTTCAAGACCGATGACTACGTCGTATTCCATGATTCCTAAATTGCTGCTACCTGTCGGTGATAATCGTGTGCTTGTTCAAAGGCGTGCGCCACCGCAAAGAGATCCGCCTCGCCAAAAGCTTTTCCGATGACCTGCAACCCAATCGGCAGGCCCTCGCTCGTCAGGCCGCTGGGAAGCGACAGCGCCGGCAAGCCCGCAAGGTTCACCGCAATGGTGTAGATATCACTCAGATACATCGCGAGGGGATCGTCGCTGCGCTCCCCGCGCTTAAAGGCGGGGGTCGGTGAGGTCGGCGAAAGAATCGCATCCACCTGCTCAAAGGCGGTTTCAAAATCGCGGCGAATCAAGGTGCGTACTTTTTGCGCGCGCAGGTAATAGGCATCGTAGTAACCCGAACTCAGGACATAGGTACCGAGAATGATGCGGCGCTTGACCTCATCGCCAAAACCCTCGCCCCGACTCTTCGTGAAAAGACTGAGGGCATCATTTGCCTCCGCGCTGCGGTGTCCATAGCGCACCCCGTCAAAGCGGGCGAGATTTGAGGAAGCCTCCGCGGTTGCGATGATATAATAAACCGGCACGGAGAGGTGGGCATGCGGGAGGGAAATATCGACGATTTCCGATCCCTGCTGGCGATACCAATCGATCGCGGCCTCGATATTGGCTTTCACCTCCGGGTCGATCCCCTCCGCAAGAAATTCACGCGGCACGCCGAGTTTCCACGGGCCCTTGCGGGTTTTGAGTTCGGCGCGGAAATCCGGGACTTCCGGCATCGCGATGGAAGTTGAATCAAGGGGATCTTTGCCCAGCATTACCTGAAGCAGGATGGCGGCATCCTCCACGGTGCGGGACATCGGCCCCGCCTGATCGAGCGAGGAGGCAAACGCTACCAGCCCGTAACGGGAGACGAGGCCGTAAGTGGGTTTCATTCCGACGACCCCGCAGAGCGCCGCTGGTTGGCGGATCGAGCCCCCGGTGTCGGTGCCGATCGTCGCGATGGCCTCCCCTGCTGCGAGGGCGGCGGCACTACCACCGGAAGAACCACCGGGAATACGTTCGAGATCCCAGGGGTTGGCGGTGGTGGCGTAAGCGGAGTTCTCGGTGGAAGAACCCATTGCGAATTCGTCCATGTTGAGACGACCCCAGAGCACCGCGCCGGCAGCCTTGAACTTCGCAATCACGGTCGCATCGTAGGGCGAAACAAAATTATCGAGGATTTTGGAGGCACAGCGCAGCGGTTGCCCTTCAACCGCGAGAATGTCTTTAATGCCAAGCGGGATGCCATCCAGCGGACCCAGCGCTTTGCCGGCGGCACGGCGTTCGTCCGAGGCGCGCGCCTGCGCGAGGGCGTCCTCCGCATCATAATGAATAAAGGCCTGCACTTTGGCTTCGACCGCCTCGGTGCGCGCGATGACCGCCTCAGTCAACGCCACGGAAGCAAGGGAACCCGCCTCCAAGGAAGCGGATAGTTCGGCAATGGTTTGATGGTATAACTCGGGCATCGCAGCTTTTTCCTATGTAGCTATTCCACAACCTTTGGCACAACGACCTGCTGGTCGCGTGACTCGGGCGCCATCGCCGCGAGCGTCTCCGGCGCGTAAACCGGTCCCGCGTTGTCGCCCTCGCGCCAGACATTTTCCACGGGGTGCGCATGGGCGGTCGGTTCGACCCCGGACACGTCGACCGCCTTGAGGGCTTCAAAATGTTCAAGAATGGCGTCCAGTTGCCCGCCCAGTTTTTTCTTTTCGGCATCGTTTAATTCGATGCGCGCAAGACGGGCGACGTAATCAATATCGAGATGGGCGTGGTCGGTCATGAGAATTAAAATGCTATTTGGAAGGCCCCCAACGCTTGGTAAAGGGATAATAGATAAAGATGGCGCGTCCCACGACCGATTCCTGCGGGACGTAACCCCAGTAGCGACTATCCGCGGAGTTGGCGGAATTGTCGCCCAAGGCCACAAACTCATTTTCGGGCACTTTCATTGTGGCACCCACTGCCAACGCGCCAACGTTCTTGTAGCCAACGTATTCACCCTCCTGCGCGGCGTTGCGCTCAAATGCCGCGACCTCATCGCGGGGATCTCCGTCAACAAAGAGGGTGTGGTCTTTTATCTCCAGGGTCTCGCCCCCCTTTCCGGCGAGCCGTTTGATGTAATATTTCGGCGTGTAGTCGTTGGTCGCCCTACCCACCGCGTCCAATATCTGATCCGTGCGAAACACAAAGGGATCGCCCACTCTCGGTTTGTGGAAATGATACGTAAGGCGGTCCACAAATAGCGCATCTCCCAAACGGATATCAAAGGAGAGAATCGATTCGCCCGCCTTAATTTGGCGTCCGGTAGCCCAGCGCTCGAGTCGGGGATCGATGCTGGCGATGCGCCGCGGGTTCCCCCCCGCACTTAGGCTATCGATCACCTGATCCATCTGGAATTCCGCAGGCACGCGCAAACGATGCGGAGTATCGCCTACAAAAAAGGTGTATTCCTTGAATTGGGCAGGCAAAAGACCAAACCATTTGCGGCCCTTAACCACTTGATAGAAAGCGATGCTGCTATTGTCTTGCGTGCGGGCCTTTTGCATCGATAGCTCGCCGGAATCAGTCGCCACCAAATTGTGATGTCGAGCGCCCTGGGTCAGGAAATTGAAAACTTTTTGCGGGGCAGAAGGTGCTTCCCCTGTACTGTAAATTCGCTCTTTCATTCCACTATAGGTCGGATACATGGAATTGGTGGGAATGATGAACGGTTGAAAAAAGAAGGAACGAATCCCGATCACCACAATTGCCGCGACCAGGATGACTTCGATATTGTCACTGAAAAAAGTCTTGGGGTAAATCTTGCCACCGATTTTCTTCAAATGCGCGTGGAGCGGTTCCATCGCGGCGTTGCAAGCTTCATCGCCCGCTGCTTTGTCGGCGAGGACCGCCCTCAAATCTTCATTGAGCGCATCCAAACGATCAAGATCCTCTTTGGAGGTAAGATCGCGCCGGTAATGGTAAATCTTACTTGCAGCGTGTAAGAGCTCCCGAGCTTGTTTGTGAAGCTTTTTCATATCTGTCATTACATCAAGGGTGCAGATGCCGGCTTTGCAAACCCTAACCGCCGTCCGAGGTTTTAAGAATCTTAATAAAGGCATCCTGCGGAATCGAAACACTGCCGATATTCTTCATCCGTTTCTTACCCTCCTTTTGCTTTTCAAGGAGTTTGCGTTTGCGGGAGATATCGCCGCCATAACACTTTGCGGTCACGTCCTTACGATAGGCACTGATGGTTTCACGCGCAACAACCTTGCCCCCAATCGCGGCCTGAACCGCGATCTTAAACATTTGCCGCGGAAGGATTTCCTTGAGGCGTTTACATAGGGCACGCCCCCGACCCTCCGCTTTCTCGATGTGCACAATCGAAGAAAACGCGTCGATCTGTTCCTGATTCACCAAAATGTCCAGACGGCACAGCTTCGCGCGTTCATATCCGTCCATCTCGTAATCCATCGAGCCGTAACCGTGGGTGATGCTCTTGAGGCGATCGTTGAAGTCCACGAGGATTTCATTGAGCGGGACACGACACACCAGCATGACGCGGGAATTGTCAATGGTCTCGGTGTGTTCACAGATGCCGCGCTTTTCGCTCATCAAAGCCAGTACATCGCCAATTGAATCGCTCGGTATGTGGACCGAGGCCTTGATCATGGGTTCTTCAATAAAGTCGATCTCCGCCGGTTCCGGCAAATGCACGGGATTGTGCACCTCGATCATGGTTCCATCGGTTTGGGTGACATGGTAAACGACACTGGGATAGGTCGAAATTACATCGAGGTCGTATTCCCGCCGGATGCGCTCCTGAATAATCTCCATGTGCAGGAGGCCGAGGAATCCACAGCGGAAGCCAAAACCCAGGGCCACGGAATTTTCCGACTGATACACAAAGGCGGCGTCATTCAAGCGCAGCTTACCCATCGAGGCCTTGAGCTTGTTGTAATCATTCGTGTCGATCGGGTAAATTCCACTGAAGACCATCGGGCTCACCGCCTTGTAACCCGGCAACATCTCCTGCGCGGGAGCGTTGCTGTGGGTGATCGTGTCACCGAGTTTGATTTCCGCCACGTCGCGGATGTTGGTAACGATATAGCCCACGTCTCCCGCTTGCAGGCTTTCCTGTTTCGTCATTGCCGGTGAAAATTTACCCACCTCCTTGACCTGCGCCTTTCGGCCATCGCTCATCGTCACAATCGCATCGCTCGCTTTGACCTGCCCCGAGAAGACTCGCACATAACAAATCACGCCTTTAAAGGCATCATAGACGCAGTCAAAGATGAGCACCCGCAAACCCTCGACCTCCGCCCAGCGCGGCTTTGGCACCCGCGCCACCGCTGCCGCCATGAGATCCTCGACCCCGAGCCCGGACTTGCCGCTCGTCAGAATCGCCTCGTCTGCCGGGATCGCCAGCACGTCCTCCAGTTGCGCCTGAATCGCCGGCACATCCGCACTCGGCAAATCCACCTTGTTGATGACCGGAATAATCTCCAACCCCTGTTCCAGCGCCAAATGCGCATTCGCCACCGTTTGCGCCTCAATCCCCTGCGCGGCATCAATCAAAAGCATCGCGCCCTCACAGGCCGCCAAACTGCGCGAGACCTCATACGAGAAATCCACATGCCCGGGGGTATCAATCAAATTGAAAGTATAATCCTGCCCGTCCGCAGCCTTGTATACCATCGAAACCGGATGGCTCTTAATCGTGATCCCCCGCTCGCGCTCCAAATCCATTGAATCCAGCAACTGGTCCTTCATCTCCCGCAGTTCCACCGTCCGCGTCAATTCCAGGATGCGGTCCGAC
>JBELLU010000032.1:15568-21212 GCA_042096455.1 Opitutia bacterium | reverse complement strand
CAACGTTCAACTAACAACCTCCCTCAACTACCAACCCCCTCTACCCAATCGGGGTCGCCGGTTTCCCAGAGGAGGCCTTGGGAGTCGGGTTCGTTGCCGAAGGTGTCGCGGAGGTGTCCGGCGATGGATTTGCTTTGGATGATTCCGGCGGGCTGGATGAGGTAGAGGGCGCGGCGGGCGCGGGTCATGCCGACGTAGGCGATGCAGAGGTTCCCGAAGTCGCGTTGTTGGGCGTCGTTTTCGGGGAGGGCGGCGAGTTGGGGGTCGGCCTGCATGCAGTCGCTCTTGAAGGGTTCGAGAATCCAGTCGATACTGCCGTCGCTTTTGCGGTGGGGGGCGATGCGTCCCTCGGTGGGGCCGGCGTGGGATTCGGCGGCGAGGATGACGGCGTCGTATTCGAGTCCTTTGGAACGGTGAATGGTTTCAATGATAACGTTGCCTCGGGCGTCTTCGTTGGAGCTGCGCTCGGTGAGGAATTCGTGGAAGCCGTCGAGGTGGCGCTCGTCCTCGTATTGGTAATCGCGGGCGTATTCGCAGAGTCGGTCGAGGCGTTGTTGGTGGCGTTGATCGTCGGCGGGGAGTTTGGCGCGGATTTGATCGGCGGCCCATTCGGTGGCGCGGGTGTAGCCGTCGAGGTGGAGGCGGTCGCGGAATTCCGGGGCGCGGTCGGCGAGTTTGGCGCTGGGGGTGTTGTGGTCGAGCCACTGGAGGTAACCGCGGGCGAGGGCATCGCCCGGGTGGGCGGCGAGGCGGAGGAATTGGAGGAGGGTCGCGCCGGCGGCGTTGTCGGTGGCGGGTCGGGTCGCGGATCCGGTCTGGACCGGGAGGCCGGGGATTTCGGCGCGGAGGTAATCGGCGAGGGCGGTGGCGTCTTTGTTTTGACGGACGAGGCAACCGACGCTGATTTTGTTTTGGAGGGGTTTGAGGGAAAGGAGGAGATCGCGGGTGCGTTCCCATTCGGTGCAATTTTCGGCCTCGCTCGCCTGAAGGACGCAGGCGTAACCCTTGAGTTCGGCATTGTCGGGGGCGGCTTGGTGGGTTTCCCAGGCCTGCGCCCAACGCTCCGCGACGGCGGGGGAGAGACGGGCGGCGAGGGCGGCGCGGTCGTCAAAGGCGGTGTTGACGGCATCGAGAACCGCGGGCGCGGAACGCCAGGAGGTCGCGAGGTGTTCGCTTTGAATAGCGGGGTGGTAGTGTTGTTGGATCTCGTGGAAGAGGCGGTCGTCGCCCCCGCGCCAGAGGTAGAGGCATTGCTTGGTGTCGCCCACGTAGAAGAGGGAACGCTGACCGGACTCGTCCTGCACGATTTCGTCGATGAGGTTTTGCACGACCGCCCACTGGGGCCGGCTGGTGTCCTGAAATTCATCGAAGAGCCAATGGTCGAAACGGCTGTCGAGGCGGAACTCGAGGAGGAGGCGCGCGGCGGGATCGGCGGGGGCGAGGAGGGCGCCCGCTTCGTGGGGGCTGGGGCTAAGGAGGCGGGTGAGGTCGGCAAAACTGAGACGCCCCGGGCGGCGGACGATGCGGTCGTAATTTTGATGGTATGCCTGAAGGATGCGGTGGACGCCTCGGGTGTTTTGGAGGGCGCGGCGGAGGTGGTGGGCGAAGATCGCGTCGGCGCAGGCGAGGAGGGCGGCGTGGAGGGGGGCGCTGAGTTCCACGAGTTTGGGGCTGCCGAGTTTTACGAAGCGGTTGCCTTTCCGGTATTCGGGGAGGTCGTGGAGGGTGTTGTTGAGGAGGGTGTTGGTTTTTTCCTTGGCGGGGTATTCCTCGGTATGGATGGCGGCTTTGAGGATGAACCCGCGTTGACGCATGGTGAGTGCGCTTTCGTTTTCGGCGGCGTCGCGGAGTTGGGCGGCGAGTTGGGACCAGTCGATTTCGGCCTGCGGGTCGCCGTTGAGCGGGGATGCGTCGGGGTCTTGCCAGATCGCGCTTTCCTGTCCCCAGAGCGCGGGATCGGGGGCTTCGAGGTAGAGACCGTAGAGGTTTTCGATGAACTGGGTGACGGTTGTTTCGACACTGCGGGTTTGTTGTCCGTGGGTCGCCTGTTTGAAGGCTTGCCAGAATTCGGTGAGTTCCTCGTCGAGTTCTCCGCGGCGATGGACGAGGGCATCGCAGACCGCGCGGCGGAGGCGGGGTTCGCTGCTGGCATCGAGGAGTTGAAGGTTGCCGGTGAGTCCGAGCTCGAGAGCGAAGGCGCTGACGATGCGGAAGAAGAAACTGTCGAGGGTCTGGAGGTTGAGGCGGTGCATGGAACGCACCACGAGTCGCAGGAGGGCGTGGTAGCGGGCGGCGTCGGCCTCGATGCCGAGCTCGTGGGAGAGTTGCGCGGCGGCATCGGGGGAAGCGGCGGCTTTGCTGAGTTTCCCGATGATACGGTTGAAGAATTCCCCGGCGGCGTTGCGGGTAAAGGTGAGCGCGATGATGCGTTCCGGTTGCTCCGCGAGGTGCAAGAGGGTGATGAAACGGTTCGTGAGCTGGTAGGTTTTACCGGAGCCCGCGGAGGCCGCGATCGCTATGTTTTGAAGGGATAGCATTTGAAAGTTTCGGGATCGACGGAGTTTTCGATTCCGTCGGGGAAGAGGGCGGCGAAATCGTCGTAGGATTCGCGGAGCTTGGCGTTGGGGGGCCAGAAGACTCCCGTTTTGATTTGTTGGATGACCTCCACCGCGCACTCGCGGGCGGAGTCGAGGTGAGCTTCGGTGAAGTCGTCCCAATAATCGAAGGCGCTTTTATCGAGGGTCTTGGCGAGGTTGATATAGGCGAGGCGGGGGCGCCGGGTTTCGGGGTATGCCTCGCGGGCGGCGAGGGCGTAGAGCGGGAGTTGGAGGTCGGTCCAACGGTAGGTCTTGCCGTCGAGATCGAAGAAGGCGCCACCGGGCAAATGCTTGGGGGTGGTCGCGGCGGTTGCGGTGGCGAGGTGCGCGGCGGCGGGGGTCTTGGGATTGTCGGCGGTCTTGTAATCGTAGAGGGTGAGGCCCGCGTTCCCCGAGTCGACGCGGTCAATGAAGCCTTTGATTTTAAACCCTTCGAGGATCATTTCAAATCGCTGCTCGGCGGCGCGGATTTCGGTGGCGCCGTGGATTTCGAGGTCTTCGGCCTGACGGGTCACAAAAGCCTGGAGGCGACCTTCGAGGGCTTCCTGTTGGAGGCGAAGCGCGAAGGAGGGTTGTTTCCCGTAACGCCGCTCAAGATTTTTTGCGATGCTGGATTTCAGTTCGCGGGCGAGCGCTTCAGTGTCGAGAGGTTTGGTTAGTTGGCGACCTGCAAGCTCCGCAAGGACATCGTGGAGGCGGTTGCCGAAGTTTGCGGGGGTCAGTTCGCGTGCCGCGAGTTCGGCGGGGCGCAGTCCCATGATGTGGCGCAGGAAAAAACGGAAGGGGCATTGCAGGTAGCTGCGGAGACTGCTCGGCGAGAAATGCTCGGGGAGGGACAGACCCGGCGGGGGGGCGAGCCGCCAGGGGAGGCTGTGGCTCAGGCTGGGCGCGTGCGCTTCGTCGTCATCCTGAAAGAAGGCTTGGATGCGTTCGAGAAATTCCGCGTCGGGTGCCTGAAAGAGGAGGCGGGAGGGTTTGGCGGGGGTGCCGTCCGCTAGGGTTTGCGGCACGAGGAATTGGAGGCGCCCGCGGTCCCCGGCGCGGCGGTGGCAGAGCGCCTCGAGGAGGTAGGCGTCGCGCGCGAAGCGTTGCGCCTCGGTGCGGAGGCCGAGGATTTCGCGGAGGGTCTCCGGGAGGAAGCTATCGGCGGGGCGCGCTTCCGGAACGATCCCTTCATTGAGGCCGGCGAGGCTGAGGTGGGGCGCGTCATCCCAGAGCAACTCGAGCCAACCGAGGAGGTCGTGGGCGCCCTCGGGGCGCGGGGGGTAGGTCTTGCTTTTGCGGAGGGCTTGCTTGAAGGCGAGGCGGTGGAAGGCGGGGGGGAGTTTCGCAAAATGCTTGGCGGCCTCGATTCCCGCCGCGAGGCAAGGTTCGAGGTTTTCGTCGAGCTCGGCGCTTTCGTTGGCGGCGGCGAGCGCCTGCAGGTGGGCGCGCAGGGCTTCGGGGAAATTGGATGCCTGAAGGAGGGCGCGGCGGGTCGCGTCGATTTTTTTGAGGGCGCCGGAGAGCGGGGCTTCGTAGGCGAATTGAAGGAGGGTTTCGAGGTTCGAGACGAGGTGTTTCTCAAAGATCGTATCGACCGCGATGAGAAGGGTTTCGGCGGGGACTCCGGTGTCGAGCCAACGATGGTTGAGGGGGTTTTGCAGGAGGGCGCGGAGGTTTTGCAGACTGGCCTGTTCGCAGAGATTGCACCAGAGCTCCGCGAGGTGACCGCTTCCGCTGAGGTGGAGGGCGCGGCCTTCGGGATCGTAAGCGGGGAGTCCTTTTTGTTGGAGGGCGCGTTCCGCGTAGGGCGCGAGGCTGGGATCTACGAGTCCGAGGCAATGGGCTTCCGGGGCGGCGGCGACGCTTTCGGCGAGCCTTGCGGCGCATTCGCGGGGATCGCGGCAGGGGAGGAGTTCCGCGCCCCAGTCCTCGAATTGAAGGGGACGCTCCGCCCAGAGATCCGGGAGGGGACGGCCCCAGCTATCGAAACAATTGGCGGGCCCGTAATGCCAGACTTCCACCGTTACGGATTCCGCCTGCGCGAGGGCGAGGAGGGGGAGCGCCTGCGGGTCGGGGATTGCGAGGAGGAGGATTTGTTCGATTCCTTCCGGGGGGCGGTAGTTTTCGGCGGCGGCGCGACGGGCGAGGATGGGGTCTTCCAGTTTGCGGGCGTGCAGGGTTTCGAGGTATTGGCTTTCAAGGCGGGCGAGTTGCCGCCAACGATCGCTTTCCAGTCCCGCCTCGGCGGCTTTTTCGGCGGCGGTTGCGAGGGTGAGACCGGCTTCCCCGAGTTCGCGGCGGAGTTGCAGGAGGCTTTGCGCCATGGAGAGAAACCAGGCGGTGGTGGCGGGGGGTTCCTTGGGGAAGACCGCGGGGTAGTCCGAAAATTTCACGGCATTCAGGCTCGCGAACCAGGCGGCGAGGAGCGCGCCCTCGCCCACCGGCGGGGTGGGGAGGCTTACCGCGAGAAAGGCATCGGGGGTCTGGATGGCGGGGAGTTTTAAATCGGCTTGCTGCGCGAGGAGGCTCTGGCGGAGACGGCGCCCCGCTTGCCGGGTCGGGACCAGCGCGAGGAGGTGACGGAGGTCCTTGCCTTCATTGGTGGCCCGCTCGAGGAGTCCTGCGGTGACGGCGGGCAGGAGCGGGGCGTTCCAGTCGAGGCGGTGGTGCTGCAGCATATTGTTGAAAAATCTAGAGCAGTGCGGGGCAGGTTGAAAGTAAAACTGCGATGAATTTTCAACGGGGGAGATGCGGGGCAGTTTGGAATTTCAAAGAGGCTCGCATTTTGAGCCAGTTTAACTAGTTTTTTACAAATGAAGAGCTTTCAGGAAAGAGAAGTGGGTGCCTTTGAGGCGAAGAACAAATTATCGTCCTTGTTGGATGCGGCTTCGCGCGGACAGCGCATCTGGATCACAAAGCACGGCAAGCGCGTGGCGCTACTCTGCTCGGGTCTGGGCACCGTCGATACCGAAAAAGAGAATTTGGTAGAGCTTGCTCAAAAAATCCGTGCCTCGGCCAAACCCGGCAAGGAAACACTCAAGGAGCTGATTGAGGAGGGCCGC
>JBELLU010000032.1:0-15468 GCA_042096455.1 Opitutia bacterium | reverse complement strand
TGCCTCGGCCAAACCCGGCAAGGAAACACTCAAGGAGCTGATTGAGGAGGGCCGCCGGTGAAAATGGCGGTGGTCGACGCCTCCGTAAGTGCAAGTTGGATTTTACCGGACGAGCATAGCGAGGAAGCGGAGGCTTTACTGCAATCGATTCATCAGGGTAGTATTGTATTAGCTTTGCCGGTGCTCTGGTATTACGAGATGATAAATGTGATAAAAACCGCACAGCGTCGTGGACGTTTGAAACAAGCAAGTCTCAAAGACGCTCGCGCTTTTGTTGATCGTTTGCCCGTTCACGATCTAGACAGTCCGGATGCGTTTGCCCGGCAAAGGACGCTGGAACTGGCGATGCATTACGGGCTATCGGGTTTTGACGCAGCCTATCTGGAGCTGGCGCAGCGTTTTGTGGTTCCGCTTTACTCGGCAGATGCGCAACTGCAGCGGGCGGCGAAAGCGCTGGGTCTGCCGCGGGGGTGAGGGTCGCGGAACCTCAGGCGAGGTCGGCGAGGAGTTGTTGTAGCTCGGCGGCGGGTTCGCGGTGGTTCTGCGCGATGGCGAGTTGGAGGGCGGTTTCGAGGATCGGTTTGGCGGTGGCGGCTTGTCCGTCCTGAAGGAGGGCTTTGCCGAGGAGGATGCGGGGGAGCATCCAATCGTCACGGGATTGCACGCAGCGTTCGAGGTGGGGAATGGCGGCGAGGGCATCGCCTTCTTCGGTGAGGGCTTGGGCGAGGCTGAAGCGGAAGAGCATATTGTCGGGCTGGGCTTCGACCTTCGGTATAAAAAGTTCGGATTTTTTCATTGGAATCGGGTGCGGGTTTTAAAGGAAGGAAGCTTTAGGTAAAAGCGGATTCGTCAAAGACCGCTTCGCGATTTTGAAGGCTGAAGCGTTCGTAGTTCCGCATCGGGAGGGCCTCGAGGAAATGCCGACCGTAGGGTTTGGTGAGGATGCGGGAATCGAGGACCACGATGTTACCCCGGTCGCTCTCGCGGCGGATGAGTCGCCCGACGCCCTGACGGAACCGCACCACTGCATCGGGGATGGCGATATCGGCAAAGGGGTTGCCGCCCTGCATGCGGCAATGTTCGCTGCGCGCCTCGCTGACGGGATGGCCGGGGTGTTCAAAGGGGAGGCGGGTAATGATGACTTGGGAGAGGGCGGGGCCGGGGACGTCGACCCCCGTCCAGAAACTATCGGTGCCGAAGAGGACGCCGTTGCCTGCTTCGGCAAAGCGGCGGGTGAGTTCCGAGCGTCCGTGGTCGAGGCCCTGCGCGAAAAGGGGGCGGTTGATTCTTTTAAAGAAATCGGTGTTGCGTTCGCGGACCTTGCGAAGGTCGAGATGACTGGTGAAAAGGACGAGGGTACCGCCCGCAACGCGACGGCTGCACCAAGCGATCATATTGGCGAGGTAATCGAGGTCGAGGCGACCGGCGCCGGGTTGCGGCAGGGGCGCGTCTTTCGCGATCAAGAGGCGGGTGTGGTTGGGGTAATCAAAGGGGGAGGATTCCATTTGCGCCTCGGCGGCTTCCGCGCCGACTTTGCTTTGAAAACGGTCGAGATGGTTTCCGTCTGAAAGGGTGGCGCTGGTTAGGACCGCGGCGGTGTGGCGGCTGAAGAGGGTCTCGCGCAGGGCGGGCGCGACGTCGAGGGGGGCGCTGCGCAGGGAGACGATTTGCCCTTTCTTCCCGCTGCGTTCGAGCCAATGGACATGGCCTTCTTCGGCAAGCGCGATGAATCCGCTGACCGCATCGCAATACCCGAGGAGGCGTTTACGGTGGTCGCGGAGTTCGTCCTGTTGGCGTTCGTCGTCGGTTTTTTGAATGCGGGCGGCGAGGCGTTCGGTGACCGCTTTGAGGGGGCCGCTCAGGATGTTCTCGCAAAATTCCGGTTCGTGGATGCGGCGAATGGGATCCTTGGTAAGGAAGGTATCGTGCAGGTAGCTGAAGAATTCGTGGTTGGCGGCGAGGGCTTCCTCAATCGCGATGAAGTCGTAATAATCGCCTTCTTTTTTGAGGGCGCCGCGATTGTTGCGGGGATTGTAGAGACGTTTGAGGGCGCGATCGACGGCGTAGTTGCTTAGATGGATGCCGAAGTGATCGGTGGCGATGGCGGGGATGCGGTGGGCTTCGTCGAGGATGACAAAATCGTCCGGCAGGAGGATGCCGGGTTGTTCGCCGCCCGGTGGCATGCCGGCGTTGATGAGGGCGAAGAGGAGGCTGTGGTTTACGATGACGCAGTTCGCCTCTTGGACCTGTTGGCGGGCGCGCTGGTAGAAACAGGCGGCGGGGTCGCAGTTTTTGCGGGAACAGGTCGAACTGTCGGCATTGACGGCGTCCCAGACGTTCGGGAGGGGCGGGGGCGAAAGTTCCTGCAGGACCCCGTTGCCGCTTTCGGCAGACCATTTCGCGAGGCGGATGAGGTCGTTTTTTTCGTCGTTCGGGAACAGGTCGGCCTGTCCGCTCTGGGCGTCCTTGAGGGCATTTTTGAGACGGGTGGTGCAACAATAATTGCCGCGCCCGACCATGAGGGCGGTTTTGAATGAAGCGTAGGGTTTGAGTTTCGGGACCGCCTTGAAAAGTTCGCGGCAGATTTTGAGATCCTTGCTACGGATTTGTTCCTGGAGGGAGATGGTATGGCTGGAAATGACGCAGGGGCGCTCGGTGCTGACGGCGTGGATGAGGCCCGGAATGAGGTAGGCGAGGCTTTTGCCGACTCCGGTGCCCGCTTCGAAGAGGAGGGGTTTGCCCGACTCGAGGGAATCGGCCACCGCGAGCGCCATGGCGCATTGTTGGGGTCGATGATCGAGTTGAAGCACGGTCTGGAGGTGGCCGCCTTCCTTGAAGATGGCCTCGACGAGCGGCATGAGGTAACCCGCCACGGGGGCGCTGCCGCTGTTTTCGATGAGTCCGATCATAGCTATACAGAGGAACACTAAATGCGGGCTTTGGAAAGCGCAGAGGGAATTCTTTTTATTTCAGCCTTGGGGTTTGGGCGCGTAAAGATACAGTAATCAGACAAGATGAGCGTTTATACGGAACAAGATAGCGCGGGCTCTTGGAAGGAGCGGTTCTTGAACTTTTTGCAGGGACGCAAGGTGCATACCCACAGCCATGCGACGGAGGACTGGCGAGTCCTCGGGTCTTTGGCGTTGATCTGTGGTCTGCTGGGTCTGGTGGCGTGGTTGCTGGAGGCGCAGGGCGATTTGCCGGGCACCTGGGTGGTGGCGTTGTATGTGCTTGCGATGCTGGCGGGCGGCTGGGACGCGCTGGTGGATGTGAAGGCGAGTTTACCGAAGGGGGAATTGGACATTCATTTTTTGATGGTGGCGGTCGCGTTGGGGGCGGCCTCGATAGGAGCGTGGAGTGAGGGCGTCCTTTTGCTGTTTCTTTTTTCGCTTTCGGGCGCCTTGGAGGCCTTTGCCTCGGATCGTACCCGCAAGGAAATTGACAGCTTGTTCAAGGACGCGCCGAAGGTGGCATGGGTTCGGGATGCCGCCGGTAATTTTACGGAAATACCGGTCGAGTCGGTGGAACCCGGGTCGGTCATTCAAGTGAAGCCCGGGTCGGTTTTTCCGGTGGATGCCGAAGTCCTCACGGGGCAAAGCGCAGTGGACGAATCGACTTTGACGGGGGAGGCGAATCCGGTTTCGAAGGCGGCGGGCGATGCGGTTTACAGTGGCACTTTGAATTTATGGGGAACGGTGGAGGCAAAGGTGGTGCGGCGGGTCGATGAGAGTGCCCTGCAAAAAGTGATTCATTTGATCCACAAGGCGCAGCATTTGAAGGCTTCCAGTCAGCGCTTCACCGATCGCTTTGGGACGGGTTACACCCTGCTGGTGCTGGTGGTGACGAGTCTGATGTTTTTTGTATGGTGGTTGGGATTTGGGATTCCCGCCTTTGAAAATACGGTGGGGATGCGGTCGGCGTTTTACCGCGCCATGACCTTGCTGGTGGTGGCGAGTCCCTGCGCGCTGGTGCTTTCGATTCCGTCTGCGATCCTGGCATCGATTGCGTGGGGGGCGCGACACGGGATCCTCTTCCGGGGCGGGGTTGCGATTGAAAAATTGGTGGAGGTCGATCTGGTCTGTTTTGACAAGACCGGGACGCTGACGACGGGTGAGATGTCGGTGGAACGGATTGAGAGTTTTCCGGCGGGCCGGGAACGGGAAGCGGCGGAGTTGGCGTATTCATTGGAATCGCAGGGTTCGCACCCGATCGGGCGGGCGATTCAACGCTACGGGAAGGAGCAGGGTTTGAGCGCACAGGCGATTGAGGGTTTTCGAGCGATGAGCGGGCTGGGGGTCGAGGGCCGGGACGGCGAGGCGCTCTGTGTGCTCGGGCGGCGGGAATTATTACTGGAGGGACCGATGGCGGCGCGGGTGCGGGAAGTTTCGGAACCACCCGCGGAATTTGTGGAGAATTGGATTTGCCGGGGCGATTTGGTGGCGCGGATTTTATTGCGTGACACGGTCCGGGATGAATCGCGGGGGATATTGGAACGTTTGCGGGATTTGGGAATTCGCACCGTGATGTTGACCGGGGATCGTCGGGAGACCGCGGAAGCGGTGGGTGCGAAGCTCGGAATCGAGGAAGTTCAGGCCGAATTAAAACCCGAGGACAAAGTGGCGTTGGTCGCCTCGTATTCAGATAAAGGATACAAAGTCGCGATGCTGGGGGACGGGGTGAATGACGCGCCGAGTTTGGCGGCGGCGTATGTCTCGGTGGCGATGGGGATGCGCGGGAGTGATGCCGCCCTCGAACAGAGCGAGGTGGTTTTGATGCGCGACCGCATCGATAATTTTTTGGCGGCGCGTTACCTGAGTGAGCGCGCCAGTTCCGTGATTCGGCAGAATGTGACGATTGCGCTGGGGACGGTTTTGTTGATGACCCTCGCAGCGGTGCTTGGATGGATTCCGCTGAGCGTGGGGGTGGTGGCGCATGAGGGCAGTTCCGCGGTGGTGTGCCTGAACAGTTTAAGGCTGTTGTTTCTGAAGTCCGGGCAGTGATGCGGTGGCGGGCAGACTTTTTGCGTTTGCCATTCCGCGCCTCTGCGGCAAAGACCTTTGTGAATACATGACACAGGAGAATAACCAACACGAAGGCACGCACGATCTTTTCGCAGTGCGGATGCAGAAGCTGGAGCAGTTGCAGTCGGAGGGGCGCAATCCCTTTGCGGCGAACTGCGAACAGAGCCACACCACCGAGGCGGCGCTCGCTGCCTATCAGGAAGGCGCGGACGATGCCGAGCAACCCCTCGTGAAAGTAGCGGGCCGCATCGTTGTTTTCCGCGTGATGGGCAAAGCCAGTTTTATCAAGATTCAGGATCGCGCCGGGCAGATTCAAGCCTACGTGACGCGTGATGAATTGCCGGAAGGGGAATACAACACCTATTTCAAGAAGCTCGACCTCGGGGACATCATCGGGGTGGAGGGTCGGCTCTTCAAAACCAAGACCGGGGAAATCACGGTGCGGGCGACCGCCTACACGCTGGTCTCCAAGGCGCTGCGACCCTTGCCGGAAAAATGGGCGGGGCTTTCAGACGACGAGAAAATTTACCGCCAGCGTTATCTCGATTTGATCGTAAACCCCGACTCGCGGCAACGCTTCAGGCAACGTGCCGGCATCATCAAGGCGATGCGGGAATACCTTTGGGAGCGCGATTTCACGGAGGTGGAAACGCCGGTCCTGCAAGGCGTGGCGGGCGGCGCAGCGGCGCGGCCCTTTGAGACGCATTTTAACGCGCTCGATTGCACCTTTTATATGCGCATTGCGCTGGAGCTGTATTTGAAACGACTCCTGGTGGGCGGCGAGGAACGGGTTTTTGAAATCGGGCGGGTCTTCCGCAATGAAGGCTTGTCGCGCCGGCACAACCCCGAGTTCACGATGCTCGAACTCTACGAGGCATACACGGATTTTCGCGGCATGATGACCCTCACGCAGGGCTTGATCCAGCACGTTGCACAAAGCGTGATTGGGAGCTTGGAGATTCCGCGCCCCGACGGCACCGTGATCAACCTCGCCGGTGAATGGCGCGAGGCGAAGTATAAGGATTTGATCGTGGAGGCGACCGGGGATCCCGACTGGTTCAGCCACAGCCGCGAGGTGAAACTCGAAAAAGCCCGTGCCATGGAAATTGAAGTGGACGGAGTATTGGAGGATTACGAAATCACCAACAATGTCTTTGAAAAACTCATTGAGCCGACCTTGATTCAGCCCACCTTTGTGACGCACATACCGCGGGAGTTGTGTCCGCTCGCCAAGATCACGGAGGATGACCCCAGCACGATTGACGTCTTTGAGTTGTGCATCAACGGGCAGGAAATCGCACCGGCTTACTCCGAACAAAACGACCCCGTTATTCAAAAGCAGATGTTCCTCGAACAAGTGGGCGAGGAAGTGCAGGACATGGATATGGATTTCATCACCGCGCTGGAACACGGCATGCCGCCCGCGGGGGGAATGGGGCTCGGGATCGACCGCCTTGTGATTCTCCTGACCGGTGCAGAAAGTATTCGGGACACGATTCTTTTCCCGAGCCTGCGTCCCTTGAAACAGGGTGCCGGGGAGTCCGGCCCCGAGGCGGAATCCTAAAGGAGGTTGGTGGGGAGGCTTTCCGATTCGCCAGCTTCAACGGTTTCCGTTGCGGCAGCGGTGGTGCTTTGGAGTCCGGCAGCGGCACGTTCGAGGCCGTCGGTATTGAAGGCTTCGCCGCCGAGTTCGGCTTCGAGGAGGAGCGCCGCGAGGGAGAGGGCGGTTTGCCAGGCGCGCCGGGAATCGTAGTCGTAGCTCTGTCCGGCAGTGAGGCCGCGGGCGATGTCCTCCCGGAGCGCGATCCAGTCGGAATCAAAGCGTTGGGTGAGGGGATTATCGACGGCTTTGCGCCAGTGGAGGAGGGCTTTGCTGGCGGGCCGTTCCGCGAAGGTCTGCCGCAGCGTTTGCAAAATATCCCGGAGGGCATCGAGGGGTTCGCGTTCGGAATGGGGGAGGAAGGCGGCGGCCTCCGGGAGCCATTCGATCTCGCGGGCGACGGTTTCGAGGAGTCCCTCAAAGCTGGAAAAATAACGATAGATAAGGACCTTGTCGGCGCCGGCGCGTTTCGCGATGGTATTGACGCCGAGTTCGTCACAACCCTTTTCGCTCAAATGGGCGACCACGGCATCGACGAATTTATTTTCAGTACGGGAGCGGGAGCGGGTTTGTGGCATGTAGCGGAGGGTGCGTCGCTAACGGGCGATATCGTTTTGCCCGATGACTTTGATTTGGTGCCGTTGGAGGGTTTCGGCTGCGAGTTCGTTGTCTTCGAGGCTCAGGGCGAGGGCGTAGCGACCGCGTGGTCGCACGAGGAAGGGGTAAACGTAGTGGATATTGATCTCCGCCTGCACGAGGGCACTGGTGACGGCCTTGAGAAGGGATTCGTCCTCGATTTCCACTGCGATGAGCCCGCTTTGAACGTAGGAAAAATTGTGTTCGACGAGCAGGTTCTGCGCTTCTTCGGGATAGTCCACGATGAGGCGAATGATGGAGCTGTCGGTGGTATCGAGAATCGAGAGCGCCATGACATGCACTTCGCGCACGGAGAGCAGACTGATGAGTTCATTCAAGCGGCCGACTTTGTTATCGGCATGAATGGAGAATTGGATAACGGGCCGGTAGGGGTTGGGTTCCTGTAGCACTTCAGCGCTCATAATTAAAGACTATGAGCCATTTGCACGCTTCTTGCACTATTTTTTTGCGCGGGCTTGAGGCGGGCTACTCAACGTTTTGCACTTGTTCCCGAATGCGCTCGAGGATGTTTTTGCCTTCCAGGACGGCGCGGGTGATTTCGATGGAAGTGGATTTGCTGCCGGTGGTGTTGAGCTCGCGATTGATCTCCTGGCAGAGGAAATCCATTTTGCGCCCGTGGGCTTCCCTGGAATCGACAAAGCTGCGGAATTGGTCGAGGTGGGCGTCGAGGCGGGTGAGCTCTTCGCTGATGTCGGAACGGTCCGCAAATAGGGCGAGTTCCTTGAGAAGGCGTTCGTCGTGGAGGTCGATTTCAAGGCCGAGTTTCTGGAGGCGCTGGAGGAGGTTGTCGCGTTGTTGTGCGGCGGCAGATTGGGCGTCCTGCGCGATTCCCCGGCATCGCGCTTCGAGATCCGTCAATTGTTGGAGGATGTCCTTGGCGAGGGCGGCGCCTTCGGTTTGGCGCATGGCGTTCAGGTCATGGAGAGCAGTTTGAAACGCCGTCTTGAGGGTGGGCTCCAGGTCGCGCCAATCGGGTAAAGCGGCATCCTCCTTGAGGGTCTTGGCGAGGTTGAGAAGCAGGTCGCTGTGAACTTCGAAAGGGAAATCGTTCTTTTCGGCATACCGGCGGAGGCGTTCAACGCTGGCATCGAGGCTCGCCTCATCCCAATGCAATCCGTTTTTAGAGGCGCTGTCTTTCGCCGCTTCAATTTTCAGATGCACATTGATGCGCCCGCGCTGCACGCCCTCGCGCAACCAGCCTTGGCAGGTCTGCTCAAACCCGTTCCATTCACGGGGGGCGTGGACATGGGCGTCCAATGATTTGCGGTTCACGGCGGACAATTCAAATGTCGCGGTGAGACCCAGTTTGGGATCGGTGGCCGTTCCGCGGCCGTAACCTGTCATACTGCGCATGCGGGCTATCATTCAAAAGCGCACCGCTATTGCAATCCCAAGCTTTAGGGCAATGGCACGACCTCGGAATTACTGGCGAGGAGGATAAAGGTCAGGCTAAAGGCGTTGAAGAGGGCGTGGAAGCAGATCGCCATGCGCAGGCTGCCTTCCTTCTCGTAGATGTGCGCGAGGAGGATGCCCACCACGATGAGCGGGCCAAAGGAAGCGAGGTTGCCGTGAATGAAGGCAAAGATCACCCCGCTGATGAATTGCGCGAAAGGGATGAGGGTCTTGCTTTTGAAGAAGCGATAGATGCAACCGCGGAAGAGGATCTCCTCGACGTAGGGCGCCAGGAGAACCGCGGAAAGGGCGAGGAGGGTGATCAGGACCGGGCTTCCGCCACTGCTGAAAAGTTCGACGATTTCCTGCGGCGGGGTGGCATCGACGATGCCGATGGACCGCAAGCCGGAGAGGACCACATTCCAGAGGATGCTCGCGAGCCAGATGAGGGGCAGGTAGCGAAGGAAAAAGGGCAGGGTTTGGCGCAGCGCTTGCAGCCAGGGATAGCGCTTGTTTTCAAAGGCTCCGGAAAATTGATTCGGGTAATAATTGCGCAGGCCGAGGATGATGAAGAGCGCGGGAAATTGTAGTAGTAAAATGGATACGAGTGCGTATTTTGGCGTCATTTTTTCCGGGATATCGGATTCGATGATACCGGTGGCGCCCAGGACGCTGAAGCCGAGGATTTGGCACAGGTAGATCCCCACGACGAGAGCGCAAAGGAAGATGCCGAAGTTGATCCAACCGATGGACCAGGCGGCGAGGGGTTCGTGTTCCTGAATGGCTTGCTTGGGGGCGAGCCAGCGAGCGAACCAGAGCGCGAGACTACCGCCGAGGACGCCGAGAAAGAGAAGCGTCAGGAGGATCGCGGGAAGATCGGGAGAGGGGGGCATGAATTAGGCGGTAATGGCGTTTCCGTCAAAAACCTGACGACCCGCAACATAGGTGCCTTTGACACGACCCCGCAGGCTGCGTCCGTTCCAGGGGCAATTGCGCGAGCGGCTGAAGAATTGTTCCGGGTCCACAGTCCAGGCTTCGTCGGGGTCAAGGATGCAGATATCGGCGGGCGCGCCGGCGCTGAGGGTACCGGCGTTCAGTTTGCAGAGTTCCGCGCCCTTGTGGGTCATGAGGGCAATGACATGAGAGAGCGAGCAACGCCCGCTGTGGTATAGGGTTTCGAGGGTAGCGGCGAGGGCGTTCTCGAGGCCAATGATGCCGAAGGGGGCGTAATCAAATTCCTGATCTTTCTCGGTGGGGCTGTGGGGGGCGTGGTCGGTGGCGATACAGGCGAGGGTTCCGTCGCAGAGGCCTTCGATGAGGGCTTCGCGGTCGGCATCGGTGCGCAGGGGCGGGTTCATTTTATAGAGGGTATCGTAATCCTCGAGGCAGGCGTCGGTAAATTCGATATGGTGGGGGCTCGCCTCGCCGCTGACCGGAATACCGCGCGCGATCGCCCGGCGCAGGATGTCGACCGAGGCGGCGGAGCTCACGTGTTGCATATGGATATGGGCTCCGGTGAGTTCCGCGAGGATGACGTTGCGGGCGACGATGATATCCTCGGCGGCTTTGGGCCAACCGCGCAGGCCGAGCTTGAGGGACCACTCGCCTTCATTCATGACGGCGCCTTCGGTGAGGCTGGCGTCCTGGCAATGATCCATCACGGGGAGGTCAAACATGTGGGCGTATTCCACCGCGCGGCGCATGATTTCGTTGCTTTGCACGCATTTGCCATCGTCCGTGACCGCCACGATGCCGGCTTCCTTGAGTTGTCCGGTAGGCGCGAGTTGTTCGCCATTCATGCCAATCGTGAGGCAACCGGTGGTGTAAACGCGGATCACGGCGCTGCGGCGAACCGTATCGACGATGCGTTGGATCGTACCGGCGTTGTCGCAGACCGGATTGGTGTTGGGCATACAGACCACCGAGGTGTAACCGCCTGCGGCGGCGGCCTCACTGCCGCTTTGGATGCTTTCCTTGTGGGTTTGACCCGGGTCGCGGAAATGCACGTGAATGTCGACCAGACCCGGCGCGACCACCTGGCCGGTCGCGTCCACTTTGTGGGCGGCGGCCTTTTGGGCATCACTCAAGGCATCGACGAGGATGCCGTCGACCGCGTAGAGGTCGGCGGATTCGTCACGGTTATTGGCGGGGTCGATGACGCGCCCGCCGTGGATCCAGAGAATGTGTTGGGTTTCGCTCATGCGGGCAGTTTGATTTTCAGGCCCCGGTGGTGGCAGTGGCAGAGGTGGAGCACCGCCATCCGGACTAGGATGCCGTTGGTGACCTGTTCGAGGATGACGGATTGTTCGGAGTCGGCGAGTTCGGAGTCGATTTCGACCCCCCGGTTAATGGGGCCGGGGTGCATAATGAGGGCGCCCGGTTTGAGCCATTTGGCGCGGGCTTTATTGAGGCCAAAGATGCGGGTGTATTCCCCGATGGAGGGGAAGTGGGTGGAAGTCTGGCGTTCGTGCTGGATGCGGAGGAGCATCACGGCGTCCGCGTCTTCGAGGGCGGGTTGCAGGTCGTGGCACACGCGGACACCCATCGCTCGGAAACCTTCCGGGACGAGGGTACTGGGGCCCGCGATGGTGACTTCTGCGCCGAGTTTCTGGAGGCAGATGATATTGGAACGGGCGACGCGGCTGAAGAGGATGTCGCCCAGGATCGTGACTTTTTTACCGTCGAGGGGCCCCAGTTTATCGATGAGGGTGAAGGCGTCGAGGAGGGCTTGGGTGGGGTGGGCATGGGAACCGTCACCGGCGTTGATGACGGGGATGTCGATGACCTTGCTCAGGTAATTCGGCGCGCCGGAGGCGGAGTGGCGCATGATAATGATGTCGGCCTGCAGGGCCTTGAGGTTGGCGGCGGTATCGCGGAGGCTTTCGCCTTTAGTGAGGCTACTGGCGGCGGCTGAGACCGAGATCGTATCGGCGGAAAGGTTTTGGGCGGCGGCTTCGAAGGCGAGGCGGGTGCGGGTGCTCGGTTCGAGGAAGAGGTTCACAACGGTGCGCCCCTCCAGGTAGGCTTGTTTCTTGTCCTTTTTTTGGAGCGCTTTTTTAAAGGCGCCCGCCGCCTGAAAAATAGTTTCAATTTCCGCCCGGCTGAGCGGTTTTAGGTCGATAAGGTCCTTGCGGTTCCAATCTAAATTTTGACTCATGTAATAGGATGTCCCTGTAAAAGGTTTTCTTTAGATGGCGGTTTGTGGGGCGGGGGGCAATGAAATTATTCAGCCGCCCCCGGAGCCGGTTCTGCGAGCCAATCAAAGAGCTGCGCCTCGTTTTCGATCCGGGTGGTGCTTTGGTATTCCGGGGCGAGGGCTTCTTGGTAGGGCGCTTCGGCGAAGCGGCGGCCCTGCAGGAGAATGGTGGCGCGGTGACCCGGCGCGCGAACGAGCCGCCCGAGGGCTTGATGGATGCGCCGCATCCCGGGGAGGCGGTAGCATTCGTGAAAAGCGGTCTCGCGGTCATCGGAGGGGTGCGCGGTGACGCGGGCTTCACGGACGCAATTGACCTCGGGGAGGGCGGGACCGACCACGATGGCGGTGTGCACGCGCCCCCCGAGGGCGTCGATGCTTTCGGCATAACTGGAGCCGAGGATGAGGAAGAGGGCGTCCTCTGTAAGGAGAGCTGATTGGATGAAGGCCTCCTGTTCGGCGAGTTCAAGGCCGCGCGGTTGAATCGCGGCGCGCGCCTGGGGTTCGAGGGTTTCAAGGTAGGCGCGGACGTTTTCGGCGTATTGATAGGAACTGAAAAAGACCGCGACGGGAACACCCGGACTGCGGGCGATGCAAGCCGCCACCGAGCGGGCGGTGGTTTCAAAATGGAGGTGGCGGTTTTTGAGTCGGGTATCGACGCGGGTATCGACCGCGACGCGGTAGGCGTCCTCGCGCCAGGGGGCGTGACCTTCCACCACTTGCAGGGACTCGGCCTCGAGTCCGCAACGTACCATGAATTCGGGGTAGGGGGCGAGGGTGGCAGACATGAGGATTTGTCGGGCAAAGGGGCGCAGGCATTCCCGGATCCAGGGGGCGGGCTGAAGACATTCGGCGCGGAGGGTTCCGTCGGCGGGAATCCATGCAAGGTATTCCTGTTGGGGTCGGGCGAGGGCCTCCGCGAGGTCGTGGATGCGGTGGGCGAGGTCGAGGGCAAAGGGCGGGGTCGCGGCGTAATCGAGGCGGGCCTCCCGGAAGCCGCGGCTGAAATCTTCGCAGAGGTCGAGGGCTTCGTATTGTTTATTGGTGGGCAGGGGGTTCCCCGGTTTTTGCCGGTCGATCCAATGCGCGAGGGCGCGGCCCACCGCGAGGACCTGGCGTTTTGCTCCGGCGGACTCGAGGGCCTCGAGGGCAAAGAGCCACTCGGTGGCGCGAAGGGTATGACTGAGGGCATCGGCGGCACGGCGCGGGAGGTTGTGCGCCTCGTCCACCACGAGGCAGGTGCGCGCCGGGTCAAAGCCGTAGCTCTGTTCAAAAACGTTCCTGCTCGCGGGGTTGAAGCAGTAATTGACGTCGCCAATCCAGACCTCCGCATAGGGCAGGCAACTTTTGGTCAGGGCGTAGGGACAGATCCCGGTCTCGCGACCGAGGGACTTCGCCGCTTCCAATTCAAAGGTCCCGGACCGGAAAAATTCTTCGGGGCGGAGGTCGGCGTCGTGCCAACGGGTGGCGAGTTCCGCTTCGCAACGGGTATCACCGGTGCAGGTATGGGCGGCGCTTTCGATGCGGTGCTCGCGGCGGTTGCGCATCTGGATGGAGCGCAGGCCGGTGCCGAGCATCGCCTCGAGCTGCACGCGGGTTTGGACTTGTCCGGTCGATTGGCTGCTGAGAAAGATGAGGCGTTCATGGACGCCATCGAGGAGGGATTGGAGGGCGTGCTCAAGGACCAGCCCGGTCTTGCCGAATCCGGTGGGGGCTTGCAGGAGGAGGGTCGGGGCTTCGAGGGCGGCGGCTCGCAGGGCGGTTCGGAATTCGGCCTGCCCCTCGCGGAGGGTTTCGAAGGGCGGTTTGAGTTCGGCGTCCAGTAGGCGACCGCGGGCGCTGCGGCGGTCCTCGAGGAAAGGGATGAGGGCGTCGAGTTGTTGGTTGAAGCGCGTCTCGTCGCCGGGGCCGAGGGATTGGATTTGGACGGTGCCGGTATCGATATCGATCCAGGCGAGTTCGGCGCGGAGGGTGGCGGCTTGGAATTCAGGGCGGACGCGGGCGAGGGCGAGGTAGGTGGCGGCTTGGGCGAGGTGTTGCGGGTAGCGGGCGGCGAGTTCCTCGGCGGGAGCGGGGAGGCTGGCGCGGATGGTTTTGACCTCGCGCAGGGTGAGGCCGTCGTGGGGGGCGGGAATGATTTGGTCGATGCGGCCCTGAATGCGAAAGATCCAGTCGCGGTGTCGCCAGATCGCCTCAAGGGGGACTTCGAAGCGCGCTTCCGGGAATTGCTGTGCGGTTTGTTCGGCGGCGGTTTGATGCCATTCCTGTCCGAGGGCGGCGCGCCAGGATCCCCCGCCGGGACGCGGGGCGGGCGGGGCATTGCGGAAGCTCGCCAGTTCACCGACGCTGAGCTGTATGGAACGCTCGAGGGGATCAATCTGCATGGCCTAGGTGGTGAGGCGGGCGTGACCGCGCAGGGTTTGAAAGAGGAGCATCGCGGCGGCGATGAGGGCGAGCCCGACCCATGCCACCAGCGCGGGGCTGGAACTCGCCAGAATCCAATACCCGAGGAAAGGGGCGAGGGTTCCCCGGAATCCCGTGAGCGCCATGTGAATACTCATATAGGCGGAGGCTTTTTCCGGCGGGGCGATCTTGGTGACCCAGAGCCCCCAGAAGATTTTACCGCCGCCCATCGCGATTCCCTGAAACGCCATCGCGATGGCGAGCAGCCAAATATGGGTGGTAAAGAAGAAGAGCGCGATACTCAGCAAGAAGCAAAGATTGAGGCTATTGCGGGTCGTGACAAAATGGAGTTGGTCGAAGCGGCGGCCCCAGAATTTCGTGGAGGCGAGGCGCGCCAGGGCGGGGACCACCACCAGCAGGAGGGCGATGGTGGCATTGTTGGCATTGATTCCAAAGGCGGGGTTGGCGAGGTATTCGACCCGGATCGGGATCGTGATGAGGTTGCCCAGACCGAGGAGCATCCACGCGCTGAGGATGAATCCAAAGAGGCGGTCTTTCCAGATGAGGCTGAAGCTTTGCCAGGGATTGCCGACGTGCTCGGTGGATAGCGGCGCACTGGGAACGCCCCGCACCGCGAGGGCACAGGCAAGGGCACAGAGCGCCATGCATCCAAAGAGGTATTTGTAGTTGAGGAGATCGAGGTCGAGGATTTCCCCGCCGAGCCAGGCGAAGCCCACCGAGAAACCCGCCGTCAGCATGAGGGGTGTGGTGACGCGGCGCCCGCGTTCATGCGCCTCGTAATTCATGGTATAGACCTGCACCATGAGGGGACCGTGTTGCACCATCGCCATCTGACTCGCGATGATACATAGGGTAAAGAGCAGGAGGTTGCTCGCGAGGATCGCCCCCAGAATGAGGGCGGCGCTCATCACAAAAACAACCGCGCAGGCATAACTCGGGCGCGCCGCGAGTCGTGCCGCCAGAAAAAGGGTGAGGGGGGTGAGCAAAAAACCCACCGGCCCCGCGCCCGCGATGAACGCCTTCACGGTCTCCGGCGCTTCAAAATACCGGATCGCGATGAGGAGCGGAAAGGCCTGCCAACCCGCCTCCAGGATTCCCTGAAAAGGCGCGCGCCATTTGTCGCGGCAATAGGTTGCTTCGGCGTCGTTTCGCTCGGGTGTGCTCATGCGGGTTGTGAAAAC
>JBELLU010000031.1:0-23166 GCA_042096455.1 Opitutia bacterium | reverse complement strand
TTGAAAACAATTGAGCCGAAAGGTTCCGGGGGTTCGAATCCCTCTCTCTCCGCCAAAAACTCACTATATAACACCATACCATCCATTATGAAAAGCGTAGCCATTATCGAAGACCAAACCGCGATCCGCGAACTCATTACTCAAACCATTCTCAACAGTGATGATTACAACATCGTCATTGAAACCGGCGACGGTAAAGAAGGTTGCGACCGCTGCCTCGAACTGAAGCCCGACTTCGTCATCCTTGACGTCATGCTTCCCAACATGAACGGCACCGATGTCCTTCGTCGCTTCGCCAAGGAATTGCCCAACACCCGCATCCTCATCTTCTCCGGCTACCAAACCCCCGGCCTCGTCCGTGAACTCCTTCAAATCGGCGCACATGGATTTGTCGAAAAATCCGCCGCCCTCAATGAACTTCGCAAAGGTATCGAGATCGTCTCCGGTGGCGGCAGCTACTTCGGCCCCGAGATCGCTCAAATGCTCCGCGACGCCATGTCAGATCCTAAAACCAAGGAATCCGGCATCAACGTCCTCACCCGCCGCGAGCGCCAAATCCTTCAACTCATCGCTGAAAGTAACAGCACCAAAAAAATCGCTGAGAAACTCGACATCAGTGTCAAGACTGCCGAGAACCACCGCACCAATCTTATGCGTAAACTCGACCTGCACGATATCGCCAGCCTTACTCGTTACGCGATCAACAACGGGTTGATCATTCTCAACCGCTAAACCCGCACGCGGGTCAACCGCCCGCTTCACGGTAGCGATCCGCAAGGATTTCCAACAAAAGGGGATGCCGGCCCAAAAGGGCCGTGCTTTCCACCCCTTCATAGATCCCGCGCCGCACGAGTTCCGCGCCAATCTGTGCGACATCGCCACCCGCGCCCGCATGGCGCCCCGGCAGCAAAAAGAACATCGCCGCCAGCAAACGCCCGCCCGCGAAATCCGGAATCGCATCCAATCCCTCCAAGAGCGGTTCATTAAAAGCATATTCCGCGCCCTCCCGCCGCTCCATTGAGCACGCCACGACCCGGCGACCCAGCGCATCCGCCAAATCCCGCGCCACCGAATTGCGCAACGCATTCACCTCCTGCGCCGGCGTTCCGTGATCCACCAGCGCGACATGCATCGCCCCCTCCGGGTCCGCCACCCGCACATGGTCCGACAACATTTCGACCAAGCGCGGATCGGGACGTTCCACCGATTGACCAAAGAGACAGTCCGCAATCACCACTTCCATCTCCGGGCACTCCTCGCGCAACTCCCCCAGCAATACCGGCAAATATTCCGTAATGGCACGACTCGGTCCCAAAAAGAGCGGCAAAATCATAAAACGTCGCCGACCCGCCCCGAAGGAGGCGCGCATCCGGCGCTTCACAATCGTTGCTGCCACGCCCCCCAATTCCGCCGGGTCCACCTTGTGCGAATGCAGCAGACTCACCGCCTCCACCTCGCGCCCCAATCGCGCGCTCAATCCCTTCGCCAGCGCGCGCAATTCCAACGTCGCCCCCGGTGCCAACGACCCATTATCCACTAAAAAAACCTCTATTTCCGCATCCATTTGATTTAAAAGCACAAACCTTTGCTAATATTTGCATCAAACAAAGGAAAATGTTTGCGCAATGCAACGCTCCCTACAAATTTAATGCATCATGATCAAGGTCTTCCAAAACGTTTCCGTCCTTCTTTTCGCCATTTTATTCTTGAGTGCCTGCACCCGCACCCAACTGCCCACCCCCGGCGACACCGCCAGCCGCTATGGAGACAACAATGGCTTAATTCCCGACAGCATAGACGGCGAGTGGGGACCCGCTGAACTCCAACAGCGCGGACTCAACGACAGCTACACCGACGGCACCTACAAAGGACGTCCCACCGTCATGGGTCTCTTTCAACCCGTCTATTTCAACTTCGATTCCGCCAGTATTGCCGCCGCCGAGCGCGCCAAGCTACAGGAAGCCGCCCGTTATCTCGATAAAAACGCCCGCGCCGGAGTCCTGCTCGAAGGCCACTGCGACTGGTATGGCACCGCAGATTACAATCTTGCCCTCGGGGAACTGCGTTCCAACAGCGCCCGCGATTATCTCTCCACCCTTGGCGTAAACAGTAGCCGCATCGAAACCCTCTCCAAAGGAAGCCTCGAAGCAACCGGCGGTCTTTCCAAAGCACAGTCTGCTCAGGATCGCCGCGTCGAGATTATCATTCTCAAGTAGGCGCACCCCCAGCGGCACTTGCTTCGCCAAGCAAATTTACCACGAGCGAAAGCCGCTACCGACATCGCTCGATAGTAGTCATGAGCGAAGATCCTGAACACCCCTGCACCCACGTCCCCAAGCGTCGCTTCGGGAAAACCGAATTGCAGATGCCCGTAATCACCTGCGGCGGTATGCGCTTCATCCAAAGCTGGAATGATACCCCCGCCGACCGAAAATCCGTCACAAAGGAATGTCAGGCGAACCTTGAAGCCACGATCCGTTACGGCCTCGAGCTCGGCATTAACCATATCGAAACCGCCCGCGGTTACGGTACTTCGGAATACCAAATGGGCAAACTGCTCCCCACCCTTCCGCGCGATGAGCTTATCATCCAAACCAAGATTTGCCCTTCCGAATCACCCGCCGAATTCCTCAAGGCCTTCGAGACTTCGCTCGAATCCCTGCAACTCGACTACGTCGACCTGCTGAGCGTTCATGGTATCAACAACGCCGCCACCCTTGAGCACGCCCTCAAATGCATACCCGCAATTCAGCAGCTCAAAAAAGAGGGGCGTTGCCGCCACATCGGATTCTCCACCCATGCCCCGCCCGATATCGCCCTCAAGGCGATCGAAACGGACCTCTTCGAATACGTGAATCTGCATTGGTATTACGCCTATCACCCCATGAACCGCGCCCCGGTTGATGCCGCCGCCGCGCGCGACATGGGCGTTTTCATCATCAGTCCCTGCGATAAAGGCGGCAAATTGTTTGAGCCCTCACCCAAACTCCTGGAGCTATGCCAGCCGCTAACCCCCATGGCATTCAATGACCTCTACTGCCTGCGCGACCCTGCCGTTCACACCCTCTCGATTGGCGCAGCACGTCCCTCCGATTTCATCGAACACGTCACCGCCGTCAAAAACCTTGAACTCCATCGACCCACCATTGAAGCGATTGAGCAAAAACTCGATGGCGCGATGCAAGCCGCCCTCGGCGCGGACTGGATACAGAACTGGCAACAAGGACTCCCGCGTCAGGTCGATACCCCCGGCGGAATGAACATCCCTGAAATCCTGCGCCTTTGGAATTTTGCCAAAGGATTGGACATGATCGAATTCGCCAAGATGCGATATAATTTACTCGGACAGGCGGAGCATTGGTTTCCGGGGATCAACGCCGCCGAGGTAAAGGAAGAAGCACTCGCACCGCTTCTCGCCGAAAGCCCCTTTGCCAATCGCATCCCCGGAATCCTGCGCGAGGCGCACGAGCTCCTTTTTGAAGCGCCCAAAGAACGCCAAAGCAAGGCCTAGCGCTATGCGCGTTGCAGCACGATTTGGCTTACATCAATGGAGCCTGCTTCAAATCCCGCCTCGCAATAACTCAGGTAGTAATTCCATTTACGGCGGAAGGCGGCATCAAAACCCAACGCCTCCAATTCCGTTTCGCGTTCATTGAAGGCATCCCGCCAACGGCGTAGGGTCTCCGCATAATCCAAGCCAAAGGATTCCTGAATCTCGAGTTCCATCCCGGCCAGATCCGCAATAATGCCACGCAGTGCAGCCTTCGAGGGCAAATGCCCGCCGGGAAAAATATAACGCTGGATCCAATCACAACTCCGGCAGTAGCCCGCGTAGCGATCATCGGAAATCGTGATGGCCTGCACCACCGCCCAACCGCCGGGCTTCAGGCAGTCGCGAATCGTTTCGAAATAAGTCGGCAAATATTCCCGCCCCACCGCTTCAATCATTTCACATGAAACCACCGCATCGTATTGACCTCTTTCTTCCCGATAATCCTGCAGCTTTAAATGCACCTGTTCCCTAAAACCGGCATCCTCTATCAAATCCCTCGCATAGGCTAATTGTTCCTTCGAAAGCGTCAGACTCGTCACCTCGCACCCGGCGCGCGCCGCCCGCAGTGCCAAGGCGCCCCAACCCGTCCCAATCTCCAACAAATGCCCGCCCGCCGGACAAGCCGCCCGCTGCAACATCGCCGCGATCTTTTTTTCCTGACCCGCTTCGAGGCTGTCCTCCTTGCGCGATTCAAAGAGCGCCGAGGAATAAGTCATTGTCGGATCGAGAAAGAGGGCGTAAAAATCATTACTGAGGTCGTAGTGTGCCTCGATGTTCGACTTGCTCTGCTCAAGGGTATTGGAACGCCGCACATGATAGAGGCGATTCAACCAATGCCCCACCACCGAAAGCCCTTTGCCAATACGACCCACCTTCTTCTGATTGCGTGCCAGCAAGGTCAGGGTGGCGCTCAAATCGGGGGTCGTCCATGCACCGTCAACATAACCCTCTCCCAGCGCCATACTCCCGCCCAGCACGAGACGTCGCGGCATTCCAGCATCAAGGATTTTCATTATCACTTCCGGCCCCTCCCCATCACCCAAATATTCAACCCGTTCACCGGGAAGTTCCAAGCGGAGCCTTCCACCGCGCAAACGTCCCAAGTAGCGCACCATTATGCGTTCAAACAAAGACAGGTGATTGGATTGACTGGAATTCATGAATCGTCCGGTAGGTCAGCTTTGTGTTTCCAGGGGAAAAACGGACTCGTGCACTTTTGGTAGTTCGCGTATGCCGCGCCGCGTCGCTTCAGCGAGGAATACTCCGCAGGGGGAATGCCGGTTATGTATCGGAGGAATATATACATAATCGTGGGACCCAGCAGGCTCCATCCAAAGGCCGCAGTACCAATTGAGAGTAAAACATAAACCCACCAATGGAGCCATTCAAAAAAATAATTGGGATGGCGCGAATAAGCCCAAAGCCCCTCCCGGCAAACTCCGCCGGCATTGTCCGGATTCGCCCGAAAGGTAGCCAATTGGCGATCCGCAAGCGCCTCCCCTCCCAATGCCACCAGTGCCAAAACCAGCGCCAAGGCATCCGCTATTCCCAGAGATGAAGGATTGGCAAGTGCCACGCCCAGCGGAATCAGAAAAATCCCAGCCAGCGGGACTTGCATAAAAAATAAAAAGAGGAAATTACGTGCAGCCCGCCCGCCCCAACGCTCCTTGAGGTTGGCATAGCGCGGATCCTCATGACGCGGAAGGATGCGATCCTTGAAAAGGTGCACGCTCAAACGAATCGCCCAAAAACTGACCGCCGCCAAAACAAAAACAGCACGCGGGTGGCCGATCCCCTCAGCGAGCGCGAGCGTCCAGATTCCAAACAAAATCCCCAGCGACCACACCGAATCCACCACCGCATAAACCTTCAGGTAGCGTGCGCTGAGGTAGGCAACCAGAGCGAGCCCTAAACCGGCGAGGAACAAGCCCCCATACAATGTATCCATCGTAGCCCTTTCCGCTAACTGCGGGCCTCCTCGTAGATCTTTTCCGGGTACAGCTTCAAGTCCCAGACCAAGCCGAAAAACTGCAAAACCCGCAGCAAATAATACGTTAGATCTATTTCCCACCAGTACATGCCCTGTCGCGCTGAGAGCGGCCAGCGGTGGTGATTGTTGTGCCAGCCCTCCCCAAAGGTCAGCAATGCCACCCACCAGTTGTTGCGGCTTTCGTCATCGGTATCAAAACGTTTCTTACCTATGATGTGCGTCACGGAATTCACGCAAAAAGTGACGTGATACACCAGCATGGTGCTCAGAAAAAAGCCCCACATCACGAGTTGCATACCACTCGTTCCCAGCGCCGGGAAGAGATGATTCAGGAGCGCTCCAACCCCGTAGAGCAAGGCGATCAAGGACAGCACCGGCAGGACGTGATAACGATCCACAAAATGGAGTTCCGGATATTTTGTAAGATCCTTAATGCGATCGTATTTCGTCTCGCTGTGCGCCTTGCACATGACCCAACCGATGTGAGACCAGAAGAAGTCACGGGTTACCGGCGAGTGAATATCGGGTTCCTTGTCAGAGTGCTGATGGTGATGGCGGTGATTGGCGGCCCACCACATGGGCCCCAGTTGCGCCGAGGAAGTGCCGACCCAGGCGAGGACAAATTGAAACCAACGACTCGTTTTGAAGGAGCGATGCGAAAAATAACGGTGAAACCCTGCGGTCAGAGCAAAGACCCGCACAAAATAAGTTAACAGCAATGCCACCACCGCAACCCAACTGAAGCCCGTAAAAAACACCCCGATACATGCAAGATGCATGAACAACATGGGCGTCTTCGTTAACAGGAGTTGGTTATCCTCGTCGTTAAAGCATCGTTTTATCGCATTGAGTAGAGTCATAGGTTGGTAATAGAACTAATTTTTTACCGATATGCTTACAATGAAAATCAGTAAGCATTTTCTCGCTGACTCGTTTAGTGCTCATGGCAAAAATTCATCGCATCCGAAAAGAACAAATAATCGCGACTGATCTCGAGACCGCTTGGAATTTCATTCGTAAACCCAGCAACCTCAACGAAATCACACCCGATACCCTCGACTTCACCATCATGAGCGAGGTGCCGGATGCGATGTATGACGGTCTTCTCATTGAATACCGCATCGGGATGCCACTCATCGGACGCCGCCCCTGGCTTACTGAAATCAAGCACGTCCGCGACCGCCATTCATTCGTCGATGAACAACGCATTGGCCCCTACAAGATGTGGCTGCATTATCATGAAATTACGGAAGTCGAGGGCGGGGTGCGCTTTCGTGACGAAGTACACTACAGCATGTATGCCGGACCCATCGGCGACCTCGTGCACCGGCTTTATGTTCGCGGTCAGGTTGAAGCCATATTCAACTACCGTGAAACCGCCTTGCCCGCCGCGCTCCTGCGCGCATAGACTTCACCCCGCAAGCAGCCTACCTGCACCTGCGAGCCATCCCTGAACTTTCGCGTTGTGCATACTCTAGAACCCAGTCAACGCGCTTCCCAAAACCTTCGCTGCTTCACCGCCTTTCGCGCCTTTTTCTCCGCTCGATTCTACTACCCCGTTTACGCCCTCCTCTTCCTCGACTTCGGACTCTCCCTTGAGCAATTCGGAATCCTCAATGCCGTCTGGGCGCTCACCATCGTCCTTGCTGAAGTCCCCTCCGGTGCCTTGGCGGACACCATTGGGCGGCGTAAACTCCTCATCACCGCGGGCATCTGCATGGCTGCCGAAATGGGTGTCCTCCTCATTGCCACACCTGGCGGCGGCAATCTCGTCTTCTACCTCTTTCTTCTAAACCGCATCATCAGCGGCCTTGCGGAAGCTGCCGCCAGCGGTGCAGATGAAGCCCTCGTCTATGATTCCCTAAAGGCTGCCGGTCGCGAACTCGAATGGGCACGCATTCTGGAACAGGTGCAGCGTATGACCTCCATCGCCTTCTTCTTTGCCATGACCCTCGGCGCAGTCGTTTACGATCCCGGCTTTGTCAATGCCAGCCTCAACGCCATCGGCATCGACGCACAGCTCGCCCAATCACAACTCGTCAAAGCTCCGATTTTCCTGACCTTTCTCTCCAGCCTCGTCGTCCTCTTCAGTGCATGGCGCATGCATGAGACCTCACACGCCCACAAAGACCTCCGTAAAACTTTGAGCAAAAGTGGAAGTCAAATCCTCGCGGCGGGTCGCTGGATCACGATAACCCCCCTCGCCTTCGGGGTCGTCCTTTGTATCATGGCGCTCGACAGCGTCATCCGACAATACCTCACCCTCGCCAGTGAATATTGGAAAACGATTGAATTACCCATCGCCAGTTTTGGACTCATCGGCTCCGGTACTGCGATCCTCGGGATCTTCACCCCCCGCATCGCCCGCATCCTCTCCGACCGCTACACACCCGTCCAGAATCTATGGATCACCAGCGCCCTTGTGCTCGTCGGACTTTCCGGGCTCGCGCTCGTCATTCCAATTTGGGGCATCGCCCCGGCGGTCCTCCTGCACATTGCCATGCAGTTCATGAACTACCACGGCAGTCGTTACCTCAATGAAATCGCCCCCTCCGAGCAACGCGCCACCGTCCTCAGCTTTAAAGGCCTCAGTATAAATTTAGCCTACGGCGCCACCGCGCTCCTCTATTCCGGGCTCATCGCCCTCATAAAAACAAAACAGGGCAGCGAGGCGACCGCGGTCAACTCCGCCACCGAGGCCACCGTCTTCACCGAATCCCTCATTTGGTTGCCCCTATATTTTGTCTGCGCCCTCGCCCTTGCCATCACCCTGCACCGGTTGCGATTTCGCAATAAAAAGCTATGATATCCTAACTTATCTCCTCTTATGAAACTCGCCTTTATCCTCGGCGACCAGCTCAGCCACCCCCTTCCGAGCCTCGCCACCCTCGACCCCGCCACCGATCACATCTGGATGGCGGAGGTAAAAGCGGAGGCCACCGCCGTACGGCACCATAAAAAGAAAATCGCCTTCATCTTCTCCGCGATGCGCCACTTTGCCGCCGAACTCGAGCAACGCGGCTTCACCGTTCACTACACCCGCATCAACGACCCCCACAACGCCGGTTCCTTCCGCGCCGAGGCGGAGCGCGCCCTCCAAACCCTTAAGCCCCATACCCTTTACCTCACCGCCCCCAGCGAATACCGCGTCCTCAAAGAAGTCGAATCCTGGAACGAAGCCTTCGGCACCCCCATCGAAATCCTCCCCGACGACCGTTTCCTCAGCAGCCCCGAAGATTTCGCGCGCTGGGCCGAAGGCCGCAAACAATTCCGCATGGAATTCTTCTACCGCGAGATGCGCCGCCGCTATGACATCCTCATGGACGGCGATGACCCCGAGGGCGGCAAGTGGAACTACGATCACGACAACCGCAAAACCCCGCCCAAAGGAACTGTCATCCCCGAGCCCGCCCGCTTCCCGCCCGACGCCATCACCCGCCAAGCCCTCGATGACGTCGCCCGTGAATTCCCCGACCATTTCGGTGACCTCCAGCCCTTCCATTACGCCGTCACCCATCAAGACGCCCTTCAAATCCTCCACCATTTCATCGAGGAACGCCTCCCCCGCTTCGGCGACTATCAGGACGCCATGCTCCAGGACGAACCGTGGATGTATCACAGCCACATCGCCCATTACCTCAACTGCGGCCTCCTCTTGCCCCTGGACTGCATCCGTGCCGCCGAAACCGCCTATCAATCCGGCAACGCCCCCCTCAACGCCGTCGAGGGCTTCATCCGGCAAATCCTCGGCTGGCGCGAATACGTCCGCGGCATCTACTGGCTTAAAATGCCCGACTACGAAACCGCCAATTTCCTCGAAGCCGACCGCCCCCTCCCCCCGCTTTACTGGGGCGCCCCCACCCGCATGAACTGCCTCGCGCAATGCGTCCGCGAAACCCGCGAAAACGCCTACGCCCACCACATCCAACGCCTCATGGTGCTCGGCAACTTCGCCCTCCTTGCCGGCCTTGACCCCCGCGAAGTCAACGATTGGTTCCACGTCGTCTATGCCGATGCCTATCAATGGGTCGAGCTGCCCAACGTCAGCGGCATGAGCCTCTTCGCCGACGGCGGCCTCCTCGCTTCCAAACCCTACAGCTCCAGCGGTGCCTACATCAACAAAATGTCCAACTATTGCCGCGCCTGCCCCTACTCCGTCACCACCAAAGCCGGCCCCAAAGCCTGCCCCTTTAACTACCTCTACTGGAACTTCCTCCAGCGCAACCGCGAGCGCCTCAAAGGCAACCAACGCCTCGCTATGACCTACCGCACCCTCGATAAAATGACCCCCGAGCGACAAGAGGAAATCCAAACCGACGCCACCCGTTTCCTCCGCGACCTCGACGCCGCCGAACCGGTCTAACCCCCCGCGCATGCAACCCGTCTTCACCGCCCGGCTCCCGCCGAAGCTACCCCGACTCGCCATCGACCTCGGCTACAGCGCCACCCAAGCTTCCTGCGGCATCGCCACCCCTGAGGGCGAAAGCCATTCCCTGCACTTTGGCGACTGCATTCAATGGACCGCCGACACCCTCCGCAAAAACGGCCCCCATATCCTCATCCTCGAAGCAGTCCTCTCCACCTATCATCAAAGCGACGGCAACCCCCATATCCGCGGCGACTTCGAAAAAGGACGCGGCTGGTATCACGGCCCCGGCGTCAGCACGTACGCCGCCGCCCAACGTTTCCTCCTCCAGCTCGCACCCCGCCTCCCCGACTTCGGCCCCCTGCCCCTCGTCGAAGGCTTCCTCAGTTATAAACCCGCCAAAACCACGCACGCCCACGACGCCCAGCGACTCCTTCACGAATTCAACACCGCCGAACGATTCAAACCCTGCCCCGGTTCCGAACCCATCCTGCCCCTCATAAACGGCATACCCGAAATCCGCCGCTACAATAAACCGAAGCGCTAACGCTCCGTGTGGTGCTCCCGCCCAGATTCGAACTGGGATTTGCGGCTTCGGAGACCGCTGCTCTATCCATTGAACTACGGGAGCCTTGAGTTTTAAAACTGTCCGCGAGCGAGGCTTTTGGGTCAATGCTAAAGCGGGGCGCCTAGAGTAATTCGAGTTGGTCGTCTCGGTTGAGGGACCAGGCTTCGCGGCCCCGGCGGCGGAGGTCAGCGGCGAGGGAAGCGGTGGATCCGTGCATGAGGTAGGTGGTGCGGGGGTTGACCTGTTCGACGAATTGGAGAAGGTCGGGATAATCGGCGTGATCGGAGAGCGGGAGGACGGTTTCGGTGCGGTAGCGGTAACGGGCGGATTCCTGCAAGGCCCATCCGCTGATCATGGCGAGGCGGTGCGTGGGAATGTCGGCAGGGATTTGTTTGCGAATGGTGGGGGGTATGACCACGACCTGAGCGGGCAGGTTGTCAAAGTCGAGGGGACGGGTCTCGGGCATGAGGATGCCGTGTTGCGCATAGACTTGGTTGAGGGCGCGGATGGTGCGGTGCGCCATGACCGGTAGTTCCGCGGCTTCGAGAATTTTCAGGACTTCCTGTGCTTTGCCGAGGGAATAGGCGAGGAGGATCGGGACTCGACCGTCGTTGAGGGTTTCACGGCAAAAGCTCACGATGCCCGCCTGAATGGTTTCGGTGGGCGGGAAGACAAACTCGGGTCGCCCGAAGGTGGATTCCATCACGAGGGTATCGGCTTGCGGGATTTCGATGGGCTCGGCGGCTAGTCCGGGTCGGGTCTTGAAATCGCCGGTATAGAGGAGGGATTCACCGGATGGGGTTTCGACGCGCACCATCGCGGAACCGAGGACATGACCGGCGGGATAAAGTTGAATCGTGAGGGGGCCGTGTTGGTAGGTTTCGCGATAGTTGAGCGGGATGCCGCGCCGCGCCACGGCGTCACCGAGGCGGATGCGGATAAAGTCGATGGTGGGCGGGGTCGCAAGAAAGGACTCGTGGCGGGCGGTGTGGTCACTGTGGGCATGAGACACGACCGCAAAGGGCTTGGGGCGCCGCGCGTCCATCCAAAGCCCGCAATCGGGCAAATAGAGCCCGCCGCGTTCAACCGGAGTCAACATAGCCCAAACGATGCCGCAGTTTTGGAAAACCGCGAGCGCGGGGGGCGTTTTTTGGGCGGGTTAAATATGGATGGCTTCACCAAAGACGGAGGCTGCCGCTTCCATCATCGCTTCACTCATGGTGGGATGCGCGTGGATGGTGTTGTGGATTTCGGCAGCGGTGGCTTCGAGTTGCATACCGAGGCCGTATTCCGCGATCATTTCGGTCGCTTCACCGCCTACAATGTGGGCGCCGAGGATTTCTCCGTGTTCGGGATCGACGAGCATTTTGACAAAGCCTTCGGAGGTTCCGGAGGCGACTGCTTTGCCGGATGCCATGAAGGGGAATTTGCCCACCTTGTAGTCGATGCCTTCTTGTTTGAGGGCCTTTTCAGTTTTTCCGATGCTGGCGACCTGCGGAACGCAATAGGTACAGCCGGGGAAATTCGTGACGCGTTCGGGGGTGCCGTGTCCAAACATACCCTGCACCGCCTGAATGGCTTCGTAGGTGGCAACGTGCGCCAACCAAGGAGGGCCGATAATGTCACCGGCAGCGTAGATTCCAGGGATGGAGGATTCGTAGTTGTCCTTGACCTGAATATAACCGCGATCGGTCGCAAGCTTCACCTTGGAGGAGAGGAGCTGCTCAGTGTTGGCAACCACCCCAATTGCGATGAGGACGGCATCTGCGGTCACTGCTTCACGGGCCTCCCCTTTCACGAGATCCATTTTCACGGATTTACCACTCACTTTGATATTTTCAACGGCGGTGGAAACGCGGCAATCAATGCCTTGTTTTTTGAACTCCTTGCCGACCAAAGCGGCGATGTCCTTGTCTTCCACGGGCAGGAGTTGATCCTGCATTTCAACGAGGGTGACTTTCGTGCCGAAGGCGTTGAGGAAATACGCAAATTCCGCCCCGATGGCACCGGCGCCCACGATCACGATGGACTTCGGTTGTTCCTTCATTTCAAGGGCCTGACGGGAAGTCATGACGCGTTCCCCATCGACTTCAAGATCCGGCAACTGGCGCGGTTTACAACCGGTCGTGACGAGAATCTTGTCGGAGGAAAGGATGCGGCCCTTGTCGGGACCGTCGACGACTTCAACCATCCCCGGGACACTGATCTGTCCGACGCCCTTGACGTAATCGACCTTGTTTTTCTTAAAGAGGAATTCAATGCCCTTCGCCATCGTGTCGGAAACCGCGCGCGAACGCTTGATAATTTTCCCGAAGTCGTATTTCGCGCCGCTGATGCTGATACCGAATTCGTCGCAATGCTGGATCTTATTGAAGAGCTCGGCGCTCTTGAGGAGTGCCTTGGAGGGGATACAACCCCAATTGAGGCAGGTGCCTCCGGGGCGTTCCTGTTCAACGCAGGCGACTTTTTTGCCGAGTTGCCCGGCGCGGATAGCAGCAGCATAACCGGCGGGGCCACCACCGATTACAACGAGATCATACTGGGTTTGATTGGACATAATTTTAGCTTTTAAAGTTTACGGAACACTGGATGAGTCAAACACATATGCGCTTCAGACATCAATGACATCATCGTCGTCCAAGTCTTTGGAAGACGGGGGGCGACGGTTTTGAGGCGATTTCTTGGGGGACTGGACTCGTATATTGATACCGGAGGTACCGAGCCATATTTTCGCAATAAGTGCGGTGAAACTCACGATGAAGGAACCGGCAAGGGCATTTCCGAAGCCGTCGACATAAAACCCGTCGACGAGTTCAGCGACACCGAGGAAAAGGAAGGCATTGATGAACCAGATCCCGATCCCGAAGCTCAGAACGATAAGCGGCATGGCGAGCAACATCAGTAGCGGCTTAACGAAGGTGCTACAAAGGCTCAAGAGGAGCACTGCAAAGAGGAGTGCCTCGGTATCGCGGTAGGCGATTCCCGGGAAGATTAGGGAGGCGAGCAGGATGCCGAGGGAGGTAAGGAGCCAACTTTGAATGAATGCCCGAAATTGCATAATTAGGAATTAGGAATCGTTTGCGGTGGTCGTGTTCTGGGATTGAATGCGCGCTTTCAAGGCACGCAACTGTTCCATGCGTTTTGCGGTGGCGGCCTCCGCTCCGGCGTCACCGGGTTGGTAGAATTCGCGGGGCTCCAGCATGTAATCCTGCCCGGAGATGCCCTCGGGGAAATCATGGCTATACAAATAGCCCTCGCCGTTGCCAAGGGCGCGACTGGTTTTATTGTGGGCATCGCGCAGCCAGGCGGGCACGGCCTGCACCGGATCCTTGCGGAGGGCTTTTTTGACCGCCGCAATGGCACGGGTGGTGGAATTGCTCTTTGGCGAAGTGGCGAGATAGAGGACCGCGTGGGCAAGGTTGTATTCGCATTCCGGGAGCCCCACTTTTTCGCAGGCTTCAAAGGTCGCCACTGCGACGGTTAGGGCATGCGAATTGGCGAGCCCAATGTCCTCCGAAGCAAGAATGACGAGTCGGCGCGCGAGGAAACGGGGGTCTTCCCCACCCTCCAACATTTTGAAGGTCCAATAAAGCGCGGCATCCGGGTCGGAACCGCGAATGCTTTTGATCATCGCAGAGGCGTGGTCGTAGTGCTCGTCTTCATCGCGGTCGTAGCGAATCCGGCGTTCCCGGGCGAAGGCTTCGACCGCTTCCTGCCCGATGGTGGAACCGTTTGGTTGACTCAGCACGAGGGTTTCGAGGGCGTTGAGGGCACGCCGGAGATCCCCACCGGCAAATTCCGCCAGCGCCTTGAAAACTTCCGGATCGGCTTTGCAATTATGGGCGCCCAGTCCCCGCTCCGTCTCGCGCATCGCTTTTTGCAGCACCTCCGCCACCGCATCGGAGTTGACGGGTTCGAGGCGAAAGAGATGACTGCGGCTCAGGAGCGGCGGGTTCACATAAAAACCGGGATTGTGGGTAGTGGCACCAATGAGTCGAATATTGCCCGCCTCGACGTCGGGCAGGAGCAGGTCTTGCTGTGATTTATTAAAACGGTGGATTTCATCAATAAAGAGAATGGTGCGGCGCTCCGGCGAATAGCGCGCGAGGCGCAACAGCTCCCGTAATTCCGCGACATTTGAAAGTACTGCATTGAGTCGCACGAAATGGCTTTGGGTTTCCTCGGCAATGACTTCTGCCAGGGAGGTCTTTCCGCAACCGGGCGGGCCATAAAAAATCAAACTCCCGAAATTATCGGCCTTTACGAGGCGCGGCAGGAGGCAATCTGAAGCGAGGAGATGTTCCTGCCCCAGCACCTCGCTGAGATCGCGGGGTCGCATGCGAACCGCGAGGGGGCGGTGCGTCGATACGGGTGATGCCTCGGGGGAATCCGCCTTAAAAAGCCCCGCCTGTTGAGAGTCGTCCGGCATTGCACAAAAATCACCTGCCGAGCGGAAACTTGCAAGACGGAAGCCGTCCCGCAATAATTGAACAACTGGCAATGCGAAATCATCTGGCATCGGCAAACCGGGCTCCGCTCGCTTATTTATTGTGCAGCCTTATCGCAGGTCTGTTGCTCGCGCGGATCGCCAGCATTGAGGGTCTTCCGATAGGACTGCTCGGTCTGGTCGGCGCGGCGGGTTCGGTCCTGCTGTCGCAGCGGAAAGGATGGGCATTGTGGCTATGGGGACCGGTCTTTCTGCTTTCAGGCACGGCGGTTTTTTGTAGCTACGGCTTGCTGCGCCTGCCACCGGCTCTCGATGCGGCGGCCCTCAATCAAACTCCCCGGGAAGCGCGTCTTAAAATGCAGCTCATCCGGGTTTTTAACAACAAGGCCGCACCGGGCGACAAGGTCAGTGGTATAGCGCAAGTGCTCCCCGGTCCCGCATACCGCCATATCGAGCCCGGAGCACGTGTTTATTTTAACCTACAATCCGGAGCAGAAGATGGACCGCGACTGCACAAGGGCGTGCAAATTGAAAGCGTCGGCGTGCTTCGTATCCTGCGCGATTCCCAGGCATCCGGCTTTCATCGATATTTGTTGAATAACGGAGTTTATTATCGGTTCAGCCAAAATGCCTCATTGCGCATAACGCGACCAGCCGGTGCCTTCAGGAGTTTTTGCATCCGGCAAAATGAGCGCTTCCAAAAAATCCTGAACTCCGGCGCTGAGGGAGCGGCGGATCAGGCGCGCGTCTATACCGCGATGCTTCTGGGCGCTCGCGCGGGTCTGAATCAGCAACAAAAAGATCGTTATCAGGCAAGCGGCGCGATGCATCTATTTGCGATCAGCGGCTTGCATATTGGCGTCATTGCCACCGCGCTTGCCTCCTGCCTCCGGCTGATCCGCATCCCGAATCAGTTGGCGCCCTTCCTCGGACTGCCCCTGCTTTATCTCTATGTCGAAATTACCGGTGGAACTCCCTCCGCGATGCGTGCCTTCCTGATGACCCTTTTCTTTTGGACGGCCTATACTTTTCAGCGCCAGCGTAACCCCTTCGCGGCATTGATGGCCTCCGCGCTTGGGGTCTTGTTGATTGACCCACTACAACTTTGGGGCCTGGGGTTCCAACTCTCCTATGCGGTGGTTGCCAGTATTCTGCTGCTGGGATTGCCGCTCCAAGGGGTACTGACTCGCTGGGCGCGACCCTTTCGCTGGTTGCCGGAAAACGACTGGACCCGCGGGCAGCGTCTCTTGCAGCGCAGCATTGATTGTTTTCTGCTCTTATTTTCGATCAGTTTTTCGGCATGGCTTGCCAGTATTCCCCTGAGCTTGGGGCATTTCGGATATCTCAGTCTACCGGCAGTCTTAATCAATATGCTGCTCGTGAACTTGGCTGCCCTTGTTATCTGCACCGGTTGTCTCTCACTGGCAAGTGGGCTGCTCCTGTGGACGGGCTTGGCGGCGTTTTTCAATCATGCCGCCTGGCTGGTGATCACCAGCATGGACGCTTTATCTGGATGGGTTGCTGCGATTCCCGGGGCAGTTCTTGAATCAAAGGACTTTCCCCTGCCCTTATGCTACAGCGCTCTGCTGATATATTTCGCCTGTTTAATTTTAGTGAACCGCAAACCCGCGCAGCTCAATGCCGCCCGGCTTGCGGCAGCTCCGGCATTACTCGGCCTCTTTGTGGTCGGGGCTTTCCTGTGGGCATAAAAAAACCTGCCGGCGAATGTATCGCGAGGCAGGTTTGTAAAGGAAGTGGCCGAACTAGCGGCGGCGGCGGAACTTCGATTGGAACTTCTCGACGCGGCCTGCGGTGTCGACAAAACGCTTCTCGCCGGTGAAGGCGGGGTGTGAATCGGCGGTGATATCGCAAATCACAACCTGATGCTCAACGCCATCAATGGTTTCGGTCTTACTGCCGCGCATCGTCGAGCGGGTCAGGAATTTTGTGCCGGAGGACACGTCCACAAAAGCCACCGGATTTAATTTAGGATGTATATCAGTTTTCACGGAAATAAATGCTGGGGCGTGCCTAACCCTGACGGGCTTTGAAACGCGGGTTGGTTTTGCAAATGACGTAGACACGGCCCTTGCGACGTACAACTTGGCAGTCGGGATGGCGGTCTTTGAGAGACTTGAGTGATGAAACAACTTTCATGGCTACAATGAATTAAGAGAACGGCAGAGCAAACGCGGGCGCGTTCTCCTTGTCAATGGAAAATCCCTTCTTTTTAACGGTAAATCCCCTCAATTATTGGAGAGATCTTCCGGTTCATCCGCCCATAAACCCAGTTCAGGGCTTACTTCCAGCAAAAGTTTACGCCAAAGGGGGTCTCCGGTCGCTTGACCGACATAAGGCTTTAACTGGCTTAAAATCCATGAATCAGTGCTAAGTTCGTTCTCCAGTTGGTTTTCGCTCCATCCCGAATAACCCATGAAAGCCCGCAATTCATAGGCTGGATCCTCCGCTTTAATTTGAGCGGCCTTCGCTTCATCCATCCCGAAATAAAGCTTAAAGGCGCCCTGCTCCGCCTCGTATTTCCAGGCGGCAAGGATGGCCTGATCCGACGAGACGGGTCCGCCGCGGTAAAGCGGGACCTCCGCCAGCGCAGAGCCTGCGAGCTCGGGTTTTATATCAACGAGTTTTCGGCTCAAGGGACGATTCAAGACAACCCCGAGTGCACCGTCGCTGGGAGTGTGCGCAGTCAGGAGAATAACGGAGCGCGCAAAATTCGGATCCTGTAATTCGGGATGCGCCAACAAGAGCGAGCCGACCATCGCCTCGTTTGTTGCTCTTTCATTGAAATTTGAATTTAAACGCACGCTTTTAAAGTTGGATTACTTTAACTCCCGCTTCATCGAGAAGCGCTGAAACCAAGGGGTCATTGCGATAGTCGTGGTAGTATTTGACGGTGCGAACACCCGCCGCCGCAAGAATCTTGGCACAGTTCACACAGGGATAATGCGTCACATACGCAACCGCGCCCTCCAGGGAAACTCCGCGTCGCGCCGCATCACTGATGGCGTTTTGTTCGGCATGAACGGTCGCTTGCTCATGACCGTCGCGCATGTGCGAGACGTGTTCGGACCCGGCAAGGAAACCATTGTAACCGGCCGCAATAACCCGATTTTTATGCGCGCCTGCCGATACGATGACACAACCGACATGCAAACGTTCACAACTTGAACGCGAAGCCATGAGCATCGCGGTCGCCATAAAGTATGCATCCCAACTCGGTCGCTCCTTCCATGAGTCCGTCAATTTCCCGACGCTTTCAAGCATATCGGCGTCCTTGCGCTCCAGTGATACAAATTGCTTAGGGTCTTCCAGCATATCAGCTCATTATTTGCAGCCTCATGGGTAAACGACAACCTCCGAATACCCCACGGGGAGTAGCGCGAGTACTTCCGGCGAGCTCAACCATGCCCGTGCGGCGCGATCAAATGCCACCAGTCCCGACCCGCTGGCCAGTCGGGGTAGCCCGAGCAGCACCCGGCTTTTGTTGATATTGATATAAAACGTGACGGGATTGACGAGAACACCAACGGGATCGAGGTCAGGCAGCATCGGCAAAGGCTGCCACCGGGAACTCCCATTGCGATAATAGGCAGTGGGAGTCGCATCGTCAAAAGACTCCATTGTTTCCGGTAATTCCAAATTACCCCCGTACAATTTCACAAATCTCGAACCAAGCATATCGCGCGGTGATTCCACAAATCCTGAATCAGGCTCCAGGGCTGCAGCCGCAGACATCTGACTCAAGAGATCGAGGCGAGGTTCAAAGTCTTTTAAAGCTGCCGGAATCGCCAAGGGTTCCCTAACCTGTTTTTGCTGTACGGCATTCCAAGGGGTGGGAATAAAAATTGGCGCGGTATCAAACAACAACGCCTGCTCGCTCGTGGCATCGTATTCCGAGACTTCCTGCAAGGGAACAAATCGCAAAAAGGGATCCCTTTGCGCCGACTCTGAATTTTTGATTCCCGGGAGACCCGCAAAAAAGAAAAGCAGGGTTTGCAGTGCAAGAAACCCCACGAACAAAAGCTGCACTGCCAGCGGCCAGGACTGCCAACGCGCGATGTATTCGCGCAAGCTATGCTGGATGCGTTTCATGGATCAAGGCGTCAGAAAATTGTAGCCATTGACTGATTCCGTTTCATTGGGCTCAAGCCCATCGTTCTTGGATTCCGGGCGCTTCGCGGCGAGGTGAACCTGCGAGAAGCCCGCTTCCTGTGCCATCGCACTGATATCCAAAAGGGATGCGATCGGCAACCGCTCCCCAGCCTTTAACAGCAGCACGAGGCCATCCTCTTTTTTTCGGGCAACGCGCTCTTGAAACGCCTTTGCAATGGTATCGACCTGATACACCCCTCCATCAAAAAGCAACATACCCTCATTCTGGACGGTAAGCACTGCGACCGCAGTGGCGGCGGGTGGCATTCGCAAGTCCGTTTGCGGCAACTCAAGGCGCACGCCGGGTGTCATTACCATTCGCGAAAAAAGCAGACTAAAGAGCAGTGCAATCGTAAGCAGATCCAACAAGGGTAAAGTGTCGAGACCCACACGCGGTGCTTTCAGGTTCGCGCCCAGATTGAACCCGCGAAAACCCGCCCTTGCTTCAGGCGAAGGGGTTCCTGAATCCGATGTCCCCTGATGATTCATCCCTTATCTTCCTCCCCTGCATCCGCTTGGAGCTCCGCACTGGTAAGGAATTCGTAAATTGCGTGCGCCACTCGCTCGATCTCAAAAACCAGTGCTCTAACACGCCCATGAAGAAAATGGTAAGCCAGGGCCGCGAGCGCGGCGATGCCCAAACCAACCGCTGAACTGATGATGGCCTTCGCGAGTGATTGCATAAAATAAGCGCTCTCGGCATTCGCTGCCTCCAAGCTTACGAGCGCTTGAAAAGCGGCAATCAGGGTACCGATAAAACCAATAAGCGGCGCAATGCGGGCAATTGCCGAAAGGCTCCCGATGCGCCGTTCCAGAATCGGCACCTCGATTAGCGCCGCTGACTTGATCGCGGACCGAATGCGCGCATCACTTGCGCCGTATTGCAAAAGCGCTGATTTCACGACCCGCGCCAAGGGACCCGGAGTTTCCTCACATAAAGTCATCGCCTCGACCAAACGCTTTTTCTTAACGAGATTTTTTATTCCAGCGAGGAAGTCCAGAGAATGGATTTGGCCTTTGTGTAGGAACAAGGCACGCTCAATAAAAATGAGGACTGCAATAATGCTTAGGACAAATAAGGGGTAGAGGGTATAGCCGCCCTGCTGAATAAGGGTATTGCCGAAAAGATCCATAGTCACGTGAAGTGGGGTGTTAGTTATTGGTGATTCGAATTGAATTGATGCGGGATTGGGCGAGGCCCCGACCCGGTAAATTATAGGCAATCAATTTGCGATAAACTGTTTTTGCTTCTGAAAAATCTCCGCGCGCGCTCAAACGCTCACCCAGATCCAACAAGGTACGCGCCGCCCAATAACGTCCGGTTGAATCCAGCAAAGAGGCAAGCTTCACATCCAGTAGGTTACGCGCCACGCTTTCCGACAAAACAACCCTGGCGCGGTCATCCAGGCCCTGTTCTTCCAACGCGAAAGCCCATTTATACATGGCCTCAACCCGGAAATTCAAATCCAAGTCCGGCATATCCACCAAACGCTCAAGCACTGAAGCCGCTTGGGCCAATTTTGCCGCGTCCTGCTTCGCGAGTGCCAACATACATTGCGCGCGAGCCAACTCCGCCATGGGACGCATCGGATGCACCGGGTCGCTGTTAACAAGCGTCTCATACACAAGCCGTGCTCCGGCAAAATCATTCAGCAATCGCAGGAGGTCGCCTTGTCGCATGCGCGCCCGATACAGGAGCGCGTCTTCAGGGTAGCGTTCTGCCAGCCGCTCATACAACTGAATCGCCTCGACGTAAAAGTCGACACCCCGCCGCTCGCAGATCAATGCACCCTCAAAAATGGACTGCGCCGCCAAGGGGCTCCGCGGGTAGTCCTCCGCAAGCTGCAGCATGACAGCCTGAGCTTCCAGCAGCTGACCAAGCTGCTCCAACTCCGAAGCTTCCAATAAATAGGAACGTTGCGCCGCCATGGAACCCTGGTATACGGTGCGCAAGGCATCCAAAACAAGCGCCGCTTCATCAGCGGCTTCCTGCCGGTAGTGTACTCTCGCTTTTAAAAGTAAAAATTCGGCTGCCAACGTGTCCAATTCCCCGCTTGTTGACTCCGAGCCTTCGACGGCTGCCGCATGTCGATCCAGGAGTGAGTTTACTTGCCCCATTGCATCAGCCATCGATTCTCCGAGCTCGAGTGCCAAGGATAATTCAAGCCAGTGCATTCGCAGGTCGAGCATCGTAGGCACTTGCTCCTCACTCCCGAGCAAGGAGCGAACCCGTCCGATCGCATCTTCAGCGCGCTGTTCTTTAATGAGCGCATGCGCAATATTCCACTCGGCCTGCCAACGTTTTTCGGCCCCCACCTGTTTCCCGAAGGGCAAGGCATCAATATAACGCAAGGCATCCTCAAGTTTACCTATCTGAATCGATGCGATGACAAGCCGCAGATAAATCGACTCCAGTGCCTGGGGAACCTCGTTGAGCGCGAGTGTGTAGAATTCGGCGGCATTATTAAAATCCTTATTGAGGAAATAACAGTCTCCGATGAGGACATTGAGCTCCGCGATCCCGGCTTCATCCTCAAGGCTCGCCTGATGCTGGATAAGAAAATCTGCGGCAGTTCGGTATTGCGGCGAGGCGTCACGCAATGCGGCAAAAGCCAAAATAAAATAGGCATCGCTGACGCGCATTAGGCCCGGGAATTTCTCCAAGAGGAGTTCCGCATCTGACTTTGCCAATTCGAGCTCGCCACGCCGCAAGGCCAACTGGCTGCGCAAATAATACATTTGGCCGATTAACGGATGCGCTTCCTTGCGTTCGAGCATCTCATTGAGAAGCTCTGTAAAAATGACACTTTCTTCGCTTTGACGGCTCAAGAGATAGAGCGCGACCTCCATGATTTCAATGGTTTGCCCGCTCCGAATCAACTCCGCCAGCGCCATCTGTCCCTCGGTGGAACTCTCCCCGAGCATCATTGCCCGCAACAAACGCAACTCTTCACGCTGCGCAAAGGTAAACCCCTGACCATAACGCCTGAGCTGTTTGTCCAGATCCAACAAGTCGAGGGCTTCCTCAACCTCATCACTGTGCCAAAGCGCAAGGGCATACTGCTTGGCATACAAGAATGCCGCCGTACCGCGCGACTTGTTTAACTCCCGTTGCATATCTTTAAGCACATCCGGTTCTAAAGCGGGACCACGCAATTCTTTACGCAGAAGGATCGTTTGTAAATTTGCCCGCTGATAGGCACTTTGTGCACTGGGAAGCCCCTCCTTCAAATAAAGCTCCAAGGCCTCCAGTTCTTGCTTTTGCTCTGCGTGTAAGGCCTGCATCAGGAAATACCAATAACGCTCGCTCTCAGACAAAAGAGACGCATCGATTTTCGCCAACTGCGTACCAATGTAACTCCAGTCGACTGCCCTGCCCGCGCCGTAAGCCACCTGCACCCCTAGCAACTGAAGGGAATAATCTTCCGCCCCCACTGGAATAAGAGCCATTTGCGCTTCCGCGGCTTCAAATTTATTTTGAGCCAAATGGGCGCGCACGAGACCCGCCCGAACGCGCTTTTCATACTCCGGCGTCAATCCGGCGTCCTCCAGTACATTGGTAAAGATTTCCGTCGCCGAGACCGGCAAGCCGCTGGACAACAAAACTTCTGCATTCGCAATCCCACGCGCACTCGCAATCGCAGTTTTTGCTGCGTCCGACTCAGTCAGTGGCACCTCAACGGCATAGCCCAGGCTTGTGGAAGCGAGTACCAGGATTGTAACTGAAGCGATGCGGCGCATATTTTGAAAAATTATTGGACTTTATCAGTTTGAACAAGTGCCCGCTTAGCTTGCAAAGTATTAAAACCCATAAATTTCAGGCAAATGGTGCCCCCACCGGGAATCGAACCCGGATCTGCAGTTTAGGAAACTATTGTTCTATCCGTTGAACTATGGGGACTTGGTACGCTAAAAACCTCTATAATTTTGGTATTTGTGTCGATAACCAAGCACCGCTTCTGTTTGAAAAATCGATTTTTTTCTTGTCCCTTGCGCAAAAATACCGCAATTTCCTCAGCTTCAACACTATGAGTACCGAAAATAAAAAACCCAATCGCTCCCTCAATCCGAT
>JBELLU010000030.1:0-23572 GCA_042096455.1 Opitutia bacterium | reverse complement strand
AGCCGGCGCGATTAGAATCGTTATTTGAGAAAACATAACCCGCATTAACATTCCAATAGCGGTTAATACGGTATGTGCCGTTGAGCCCGAGGGTTAGCAGTTTGTCTTCACGCTCACTAGCCAAGTAATCACGAATACTGTACCCTGCCCTACCCGAGAGTGATACCTTGTTGTTGAGCGCGTAGGATGTGCTCCAGTTCAATTTCGATTCCTCAGTCCCGGTACCAGTAGCTGAGGCGTCAAAATTGCGATAAATATTCAGCCTATGAGTGAATTTGGCGCTTACGGTCCAGGTGAGGTTGGAATCAAGACTCATAGAAGTGGTGTCGCGACTGGAGTTATCGTTCTCATACTGATTGTAGCCTACCTTAAAGTAACCAACCAGCTTGGGTAGCAATTCACCTCGTAAACCAAGATTAAAGTCATTTGATGTGGCATCTTGACCGGCAGTCTCAACATCGATTTGTTTATGCACATAACCCACACTGAGATCCATCTTGGGCGTCAATTCGTAATAAATATCCACTGGAAGCTTCAGATATTTACGATCGTCATAGCTGGCAGCGTAATCTCCGACGTATGCAATCTCATCCCAGTTTACCCCGGCCTTGACACTAAATTTCGGGGAGAGCGTATATTCACCATTGATGCCAAATGCCGTTAGTTCTCTTTCAAGCAAGTCGCCTTGACGATTTGCGAGCTCATTATTAGATTTAGTTTCAACATAACTCGCATTTGCCGAGAGTTCCAAACGACTGGTTCGGTAAGCTGCATTAACACGAAAGCTCAAGAGTTCAGAATCCAGATCGTTCTTATCTTGGTATCTATTAATATCATAACTGGTGGAAAGACCGATATCAAGATCAGTGACGTTTCTGCCCAACACAGCGCTGAATCCGGGAGAAAATACCAGCACGGTATCTGATACTTCTCTGGTTTCTTGCCGAAAAATATTTGAATCCCACTTGATCGTGGAGTTACCAGTAAATGAAATGGTACCAATGTCTCCGATGGTTACAAGCGGCGCACCGTTAGTTTGAAGTGCTGCCACTGTAATGCTAAATAGTGCCAGAAAGAATCTATTTTTTAACAATTTCATAAGGTGAAATAGAAGACCTAATTGTGCGTGGGTCAACAAATAAATTAAGTTATGCTTTAATTTTAAAGTTACGCCTTGTGAGCTGTTTGCTGGGGTTGGGCTTTTTTCATTGAACAATGGGATAGCCATTGGTTTAATTACTTTATAATTTTTTTCGCATTTACCATGAATAACCCAAACACGAAACCTAAACCCGCTGTCCTAGAACGTCCAATTCTTTTTGGCTTTGCAGTCCAAAGGAGGCGGCCCGACGGCCAAGTAACAGTCTCTCTGCGGTGGTTGCGAGTTATCGGCGTCTTTCTGGCTCTATTCGTAACAGCTTGGATAAGCACCGCAGGCGCACTCTACTACTGGTTTAAATTCAAAAAGGATTTTGAAACCGTAAGCTTTAAAGGTATGATAGCTTTACCTTTTCGCCTGGATGAACACCGCAAAGAAATGGGTGATTATCACGTCGAAAAGGGCTTAACGCAATTTAAAGAGGGAGAATATCGCGATGCCTTAACTTTTCTGCGCTTGGGTGTAACGCGCTCACCCGGAAACCTTGAAGGGCGCCTCCTGCTTGCAGAATTTTATGAGCAACTCCTCAAACGCGTCGACATATCCTCGGGAATCCTGTGCCAAGGCCTGGAACACGGTGGAATCGATGATATCAACTATTTAAAGGCAACACTTCGTCTACTTTTAAAGCACCAACAAGACGCCGAAGTTCAGAAAATCGCCGACACTTACTTGCCGGAAGAAACCCTAATCAATGACCGCAATCGTGTGCTGGCTTTTGGTGCAGCCCAGGCAAACTTCCTGCGCGGTAACTATGACAGGGCCGATGACTATATTTCAATCTATGAATTAAATATCTCGGTTGAAGGCGTGCTGCTATCCGCTCAAATAAGCTGGAACCGCGGGCACAAAGAAACTGCGATCCGTAAATTAAAGCTCAACCTAAAGAGCTTCCAGAACAACGAGAGCATTTTAATGCAGCTGAGCCGCTACCACCGCGAGTTGGGCGAGGTCGAAGAAGCCAGAAAATATGCTATCATGCGCAATCTCGCCAATCCTTTGAGTGCCGCACCACGCATCGAACTCCTATACATCTATAACAAGTCCGGCGACGCTGAACGCGAAGAGCGAGAGACCCGACGTGTCCTTCAGCAATTCCGAGATGACGCCAACGCGCTTCAAGCAATCGCCAACTTTGCCGCCGATAGCGGAAATATCGAACTGGCACGACACTGCTACGAAGAAGCACTCGAAAACGAGTTTGGCATTGATGCCTTCGCTTTGTTGATGATCGAAGCTCACCTCGTGGATAAAGACTACGAAGGCGCCCTTGCATTTGCTGAAGAACTCGACAAAGAGCGACCCGAGTGGCTCAACAAACGCAGGGATGTTTTCAATAGTTTAAGGGCAGTCGCCTCCTATGGAATTAACCGACCTGATTTTGGTGATATTTATCTCAACGAATTCATGAACGGCGAAAACATCAGTCCGCCACAGTACTTTGCTGTCGCCAACCGCTTGATCAACATTGGAGAATTGAGAAATGCACGCCGGGTACTGCTGGAAGCCTTCAAACGCACCCCAAATAACCAGCGCGTCCTGTCCGAGCTCATCAAGATTGAACTCGATCTTGGCTACACTGAGAACTTGAACGACCTATTGAAGCGCTTCCTGCAAATGCGCCGACCCCAACCCGAAATCATTCTCAAAGCCTACCGCAAACTTGGTAGCGATCGCTTCATATTTACACCCTATCGCGAAAGCCTCCTCATTGACCTGAATGCGATGCTTCGAGAAAACGCCGAGACGATGGCACGGTTTCAATCCGAGGAATCCTAAGTCCTAGCGACCTTGCGCCTCCAATACCCGCACGCGGGTCGTCAATACGCGTCGATCATCGACACGTTCAATCTCAATACGCAAACCGTGCGCCTCCAATTCCTCGCCTGCTCCCGGGATGCGCCCCAGTTCTCCCGCAACCAAACCGCCAAAGGTCGAAACCGCATCATTTTTGATCTCGACCCCCAAACGGGCCTCCACATCGTGGATCGGTGCTTGCCCTGAGATTTGATAACATCCCGTCTCCTGTAATTCTTCAATCGGGTCCTCCTCGCTGTCGAACTCGTCCTGAATATCTCCGACCAATTCTTCGAGAATACGCTCCAGTGTAACCACGCCCAGCGCACCTCCAAAATTGTCGTAGACCAAGCCCATATGAAACTTGGTTCGCAGCATGCGCTGCAGCGCTTCCTCCAGCGGTGTTTCCAGCAGAAAACTGCCCGTCGGTCGCATCAAAGCATCCGGGTTCATCGCCAATTCTCCCGCCTCGCTACGAAAAATATCCTTGATGTGAACGATGCCTAGGCAGTCGTCCAAATCACCGCGACAGAGTGGATAACGCGTGTGCCCGGCACGCTTCATGCGGCTCAAATTAGTAGCCAAATCTTCATTCAGATCAAAGATAACCACTTCGTTTCTTGGCAACAGAACATCGTGCACCACTAAATCCTGCATTTGAATCGAACGGTTCACGATAGAACGCACCACCGGCGATAAGCGCGTATTATCCAGCCCTATAGCACGCAACTGAACCGCAATATCCATTGGATCGGGCGCGACGTCACTGACGTTCAGTTTTCTGAAAATGAACTCCTTGACCGAGAGGACTCGCAAAGGGAGCAAGACGAGTTTCAAGAAAATCAAGAGAGGGGCGGCTGAACGCAGGGCAGCCACTGGATAACGCATTGCCAGCCCCCGGGGGAAATAATCACCCAAGCAATAGAGCAGCAAAAGAACCTGTAATCCTGCGATTATAACGGCGACCCAATCGGCCAAGCCCGCCAGCGCAAAATATTTGAATGCCAAAAGGGATAATTGCACCCCCATGCCCAAAAGACACAGCACCTTGCCTAAGCGCAAGGCCGCTCCTGCACTTACACCCTCACTGAGCAACCTTGCGATACCCTTCCACTTTCTCAGCTCATCCAAACCGGAACGCGAGACCTTCCCATAACGGACCAAGATCAGACTGGTCTCACCCATCACCAGAAGGGCGTGCAGGAGCAGGAAAATCGCAAAGGTGATTATCGGGAAAACCATATTTATTAAACCAGACATTATACCGGCGTTAACTCACTCCCCAACCCAGCCTGCATCGCTCGAAGCAGGCGTTGATTCTCCTCCTGTGTGCCAATCGTGATGCGCACATATTCGGGCATCCCGTAAACATCCAGCGGGCGCACAATAATCCCCTGCGACTGCAAGGCACGGAAGCAAGCCGAGCCATCCCCTACCCGCGTCAGCACAAAATTTGCCGACCCGCCAAAGGTTTCGAAGCCCATCGCATTCAATCCCGAAACCAGAACCTCCCGCCCCGCCGCATTCTCGCGGCGACACATTTTATAAAATTCCACATCACCGAGCGCCGCCACCGCTGCTGCCTGAGCCACCGCATTGACATTAAACGGTTGCCGCACCCGCTGCAACAAAGCCACCAATTCCGGATCCCCGTAACCATAACCAACCCGCAGGCCTCCCAGACCATAGATTTTGGAAAATGTGCGCAGGCAAAAAACCTTGCGCCCCGCCGAAATCGCAGCACGCAAATCCGGAGCCGTATCGAGGTATTCCGCGTAAGCCTCATCCAAACAAAAGATCACGTGCTCCGGCAAATCCTCCGCTAATGCCAGTAACTCCCCGGCCTCGTTCGCCGCACCGGTCGGATTGTTGGGACTCGCCACGAACAAAAGACGCGTCCGTTCCGTAACGGCCGCACGCATTGCGCTTAAATCATGCGCAAAACCCTTCATCGGCACCTCCACCGCAGTCGCCCCAAAAAGACGCGTCACCAATTTATAAACAATAAAAGCCTGTGCGCCCATGACCACCTCAACTCCGGGCCGCAAAAAGACATGTCCCAATAATTCAATGATCTCATTCGAGCCATTGCCGGGAATCACCGCATCCGGCTCAAGCCCGCGCTCAGCCGCAATCGCCTCCCGCAACAAATGCCCCGCCCCATCCGGGTAAATATGCGCCGTTTCCATCGCGGCACGACCCGCTGCCATTGCCATAGGCGAGGGCCCATAAGGATTTTCATTTGAGGCCAGCTTCGCAACCTCATCCGGTACAAGCCCAAATTCCTGCGCAACCTGCGCAATAGGTTTTCCCGGTTCGTAGACCGGTTGTGCCAAGACCCCGGCGTTCGCTAAATCAGCGTAGTTCATTAATTGATTTCCAATCTGCGAGCTTCCTGTTTCATTGCAACAAAAACCAATTAATATTCATATGAAAATTCTGCTTACCGGAGCCACCGGCCTCCTCGGAAACGCCTACGCGCAAGCGGCGCTGCGGCGCGGCCATACCCTCACCGCCCTCAGCCACTCCCAGCCCTGCACCCTTCCCGGGATCGCCGAGAACCTGCGAATCGATGCCGCCGACCCCGAGACCTTAACCGAACCTATCCTCCAGCTCTGGCCCGATGTCATTGTCAATTGTGCCGCCCTCTCAAACCCCCAAACGGTTGACGCCGAACCCGAACAGGCGCGCAAAATCAACATCGACCTCCCCCGCCACCTCGCCCAACTCAGCAAGCACCTCGGCGCCCGCTTTATCCATATCTCAACCGACATGGTCTTTGATGGCCAGAGTGACAGCCCGTATCGCTCCACCGATATGCCTGCTCCCACCAATCTGTACGGGCAAACCAAGCTCATGGCCGAGCGCGAGGTACTGGCCCACAACAAAGAAGACCCCGTTGTCTTGCGAATCCCGATTCTAATGGGCAAGAGCCCCTCCGGATCAAGGAGCGTTCATGAAAAAATTCTCGCCGCGATAAAGAATGAGGAACCCCTCAAACTCTTCACCGACGAGCTCCGCCAACCCTGCTCCGCCGGAAACGTGGCCGAAGTCATGCTTGAACTTTCCGAACGCCGCGACCTGCACGGCCTCTTTCATTGGGCCGGTTCAGAAGTGCTCAGCCGCTTTGAAATGGGGCAACGCATCCTCAAACATCTGGGGCTCCCCACCGAATCCATCACCGCAACCCAAATCGCCGACGACCCCGCCCATAAAGACCGCCCGCGCAATCTTGCCTTCAACCTCAACCCCATTGTCAGTAAGCTTAAAACCAAGCCCATCGACTTCCAGGAACAACTTGAGGAAATCACCTTTATCGAGCCACTTCGGGCCTAAAAATAACCCATGCTCATCGCCCTACCCAACGCCTACGGTGACGCCGCTCAAAACATGGCGATTGATGCCGCGCTGCTCGACGATCTCCCCCGCGATACCGCCCTCTTCCGCCATTACGGCTGGACCGAACCCGCCATCACTTTTGGCTACACTCAAAAATGGCTCGCCGTGAAGCAGCTCTTCCCCGATGAGCTCCAATTCTGCCGCCGCATTACCGGAGGCGGCATCGTCGACCATCGCAACGACTGGACCTACAGTATTCTCCTCTCCCGCAGCCTCCCCGTTGGCGACGCCCCACCCACCCAAATTTATTTGGAACTACACCAGAGTATTCTCGGGATCTTACAGCAGGACCAGATCCCCTGCCGGCTAGCACCCTGCCCCCGCTATTGCGAAACCACGCCCCCCCAGCCTGCGCCTTCCGCCAGTCAATGCTTTGTCGAGGCCAGCGCCAATGACGTCTTGCGCCCCGATGGTAGCAAAATCGCCGGGGCAGCGCTCAAACGGACCAGCGAGGCCCTCCTCGTTCAGGGCTCCATCAATCGCGAAAACCTCCCGCCGAGCTTTGACTACGCCCGATTCCAAAACCGCTTCCTCGCCGCCATCAGTCAAACCTGGGGCATCCCCATCACCGAACCCGATGACCTCCGGCCCTTTTTCCAAAGCGAGCATATCGCCCAGGAAAGAACCCGTTTCAACGACCCCGATTGGCTCCAAAAGCGGTAAATTTTGCCCTGCCTGCAGCTTGACCTTGCCACCCGCGCACCAAGCTCCAAATTAAAACTACATGCCAGAAAAAGACCGCGAATTCGTCCACCTCCACGTCCATACCGATTACAGCCTTTTGGACGGATGTTCGCGAGTCGACCGCCTTTGCTCCCGCGCCGCAGAAATGGGCATGAAGGCCCTTTCCATCACCGATCACGGCGTCCTTTACGGTCTTACCAGCTTTTTCAAACAGGCCGAGAAACACGGAATCAAACCCCTCCTCGGCTGTGAAATCTATCTTGTTTACGAGCCCACCCTCGCGACCGAGGGCGAAGCTCGAAAAAACCAGAAATCCTACCACATGGGCCTCCTCGCCCGCAATTTTACGGGGTATCAAAACCTCTGTAAACTGGTCTCAAAAGCGCACACCCACGGCTTCTACAACAACCCCCGCACCGACCTCGAAACCCTCGCCGCTCACAGCGAGGGCCTCATCGCTTTCTCCGGTTGTCTCGCCGCCGTCATCCCCCGCCTCCTGCTCGGGGGCGATTACCCCGCAGCCCGCGAGGCCGCCGCCCGCTTCATTGATATTTTCGGCAAGGAAAATTTCATCATCGAACTGATGGATCACGGCATCGAGGAACAACGGCGCATCATCCCCGACCTCCTCAAAATCGCCACCGAGTTTGGACTCAAGGTCGTCGCTACAAACGACGTGCACTACGTCGATAACAGCGACTGGGAACCCCACGACTCCCTCCTCTGCATCCAAACCGGATCCATGCTCAGCGATGAAAAACGCATGCGTTACGACGCCCGACAATTTTACCTCAAATCCCGCGAGGAAATGGAGCTCGCCTTCAAGGAAACCCCGGAGGCGATTACCAACACCAGCGCCATCGCTGAAATGTGCGAGGTCAAACTCCCCTTCGGCGAAGACCACTACCCCGTTTACGAACGACCCATTGAAATCGAAAGCGGCAATGACCACACCAACTTCGACCGCATCCTCGACATTTACGAGGAAAGCAAAAACGCCGTCCTTACCCGCGATGGCAAAGAACCCATCAAACTCAACAAGCAGGAACGCCAAGACTTCAAAAAGAACGGGCTCTACCTTTTTGAGCTTTGTAAGGCGGGCCTCCGCGAACGCTACGGCACCGACTACGACGCCTGCCGTGCCGACTGGGATAACGCCAGCCCCGAAGACCGCAATTACTGCGAACAACTCGACTACGAGCTCGCCATCATTACCGGCACCGGATTTGTCGATTATTTCCTTATCGTTTGGGACCTCATCGACTGGGCGCGCCGTCAGGGTATTCCCGTCGGCCCCGGTCGCGGTTCCGGCGCCGGTTGTATCGTTGCCTACGTCCTCAAAATTACCGACATCGATCCGCTCAGCTTCGGCCTCCTCTTTGAACGCATGCTCAACCTCGAGCGGGTCTCCCCCCCGGACTTTGATATCGACTTCTGCATGCGGCGGCGCGACCTCGTGGTCAACTACGTGCGCGATAAATACGGCAAGGACCGCGTCGCAAACATCATTACCTTTGGCACCTTTGGCGCAAAAATGGTGGTTCGCGACCTCGCCCGCGTGAACGAAGTCGAATACAACGAAGCCGACAAAATCGCCAAGATGATTCCCGACGAGCTGAACATCTCGCTCGATGATTCCGTCAAAAAATCCCCTGAGCTACAGGCAGAGGTCAAAAAGAATCCCATCGCCCAAAGTATTATTGAACAGGGTCGCGTCATTGAGGGTATGGTGCGCAATACCGGCAAACATGCCTGCGGCGTCATCATCGCGAACCAGGACATCACCAACCTCGTTCCCGTCACCCTTCAGGAAGGCGACCTCACCACACAATACCCCAAAGGCCCCGCCGAGGAACTCGGACTCCTCAAGATGGATTTCCTCGGCCTGAAGACCCTCACCGTCATTGATGATGCCCAGAATTTTGTCCGCGAGACCCGCGCCCTCTCCGATTTCGATATCGAAAAAATCCCGCTCAAGGATGAGGCCACCTTTAAACTCCTCAACAGCGGACGCACCACCGGAGTCTTCCAACTGGAATCCGGCGGTATGCAAAAACTCTGCCGCCAGATCGGCCTGAGTTCATTTGAGGAAATAATCGCCCTTATCGCACTGTATCGACCCGGACCCATGCAGTTTATCGATCAATTCATCGAGGGTAAAAAGGATCCCAAGACCGTCCAGATACCCCATCCCCTTCTGGAGGAACTGGTGCAGGAAACCTATGGTGTCCTCGTTTATCAGGAGCAGGTCATGAAAGCCGCCCAGATCATCGCCGGTTATACCCTTGGGGGCGCCGATATCCTTCGCCGGGCGATGGGTAAAAAGATCAAGGAAGTGATGGACGCCCAAAAAGACGTCTTCATTGCCGGTGCCAAGGAAACCAATGATATCGATCGCAAGACCGCCGAGTCCATCTTTGCCCTTCTTGAGAAATTTGCGCAATACGGCTTCAACAAATCCCACTCTGCCGCCTATGCGATGCTCAGCTATCGCACCGCCTACCTCAAAGCCAATTACCCGGTCGAATTCATGGCGGCGGTTCTGGGCTCTGAGCAGGGAAATTCCGATAAAATCGCCCACTTCCTCGACGAGTGCAGCGCCATGCGCCTTCCCGTCCTCAGTCCCGACGTCAACATCTCGGGGCGCACCTTTACCCCCGTCCTTGAAGACCAGTCTGCCAGCATCCGCTTCGGTCTCGCCGCCATCAAAGGCGTCGGCGAAGGCGCCGCCGATCTCATTATCGCCGAAAGACGCGAAAATGGTGCCTACCAAAGCTTTCACGACTTCATAGTCCGCTCCAGCGATAAAGCCATCAACAAACGCGTCATCGAAGCCCTCATAAAAACCGGTGCCTTTGATTCGCTCGGACAGGACCGCGCCCATCTCCTGCACGATATGGACGCCGAACTCACCGAGGCCATAAGCGTTAGAAAAGATAAGGCCGAGGGTCAGGGCAACTTCCTTGACTCCTTAAATGAGGAGACCCGTGAGCACAAAATTCCACCGATGCCCGCCGGACTCGAACCCATGTCGAAATCGGAAAAACTCGCCTTCGAAAAAGAACTCCTGGGCCTCTATCTCTCCGGTCACCCCATGGATGCCTACGCCGGACTCGATCTCGCCCTCGACAGCTTCACCGCCCCCGACCAACTCAACGACTTCGACGACCGCAGCACCTACCGCCTCTGCGGCATCCTAACCGGCATCCAAACCCGCTATACCAAAAAGGACAACAAGCAGTTTGCGATCTTCACTTTGGCCACCCGAGGGCACAACTACGAAGTCATCATGTTCCCGGAAGCCTACGAGCGAAACCGTAGCCGTTTCGAAGACGGCAAGCTCGTCCTCCTTCGCGGGCAACTCGCCCGCCGCAATGGGGAAATGTCCCTCCAGGGCCACGACCTCTTTGACCTCCAAACCTCCGTCCCCAGACTCATTCAACGCATCAATTTCATTCTCTACCCCGACCGCGAAACGGAGGATTTCCTTCCGCTCCTCCGCGAGGTAATCGACCACGAATACCAACAAAGCCGCGATGGCGAAAGTTACAACGAACATAGCTCCGAGGTCGCTGTCAGTTTCCTGATCGAGGATCAAATCCTCGAGACCGATTCCTCCAAAGCACTCAAAATCGCGATCAATGGTGAAAACTACAAAACCTTGCGCCGGCACCCCGCAGTTGCCGGTATTCGCGTGGAAGCACTGCCCGTGCAGGTGTTGGACGACCGTCGCCCCTGGGAAAAGAAACGTACCCGCTAACCATGTCTCTGCGTAAGCAACTGAGAGAAAGCCTTCGTCAGAAATCCAAGGACCGGGACTTCTGGTTCAACCTTATGCTTTTTGCCAGCCTCGGCCTCATCTTTTGGCCGTTTACTCAATGGCTTGCACACAGTGCCCACGAGCAAAGCCGCATCCTCAACGCCTTTATCATTCTAGCCTTTGCGGTCTTCAGTCTGGTTTATTTCAACCGGGTTGCTGTCAAAGATCCCTTCACGCTCAACCCCCATGCGCGGAACGGCCTGATCCTTGCCTACCTATGTCTCTTGTCGGCCTTTTTCCTGAGTCGTCTTACCGAACCAAGCATCTTCCGCAATCTCGCCCTCAGCATCATAAGTGTGACCGCCTATTGTAGCGCCCTCAGCGCCTTGGTGCTCTACCTCTTCGGCACACAACTGCGCCGCATTGCCTACACCGCCTGCGGCACCTTTGGGGTTTTCATCTTTCTCAGCACTTTCATGGGTGCACTCGATTGGCCCCTTCGCACCCTCGCCGGAAAATGGAGCGGCAACCTCCTCGGGTTCCTCGGAAAATCTATTGAACTCGGCATTTCAGAAAGCCCCGAAATCGCACCCCGCCTCATCCTCCTCGTCGATCAACATCCCTTCCATGTCGCCTCCGAGTGTAACGGTTTCGGCGTTATCCTAACCAGCCTCCTCCTGGGCTTACTGCTCGCCCTCTATCAACGGCTCGCCCCACTCGAGTTACTCGTGAACATCACCACCGCCCTCTTTATCGGCATTACCTTCAATATCCTGCGCATTGTGATCATCGTCCTCCTCGCCCCGCACATGATGGCGCATTATGACCTGATGCATGAAGTCGTGGGAATGCTCAGCTTCTGGACCTGCCTGCTCTCGATTTGGATTTTCTTGGGCGGACCCACCCGATCCCTGGAAAATTCAAACTTAAAAGCCTAATCCTCAACGCCGCTTTCCTCGGCGCGCACCGAAAGTACCGCCTTCAATAAAGCGGCCTTCAAGGCATCAAAGCCTTCATCTGAGACACAGGAAATCGGGTATAGCGGGTGCTTACACTTCTTCTCAAAGACCTTGAGGTTTTCTGCCGCATTCGGTTCATCCATCTTATTCGCCGCAACCAATACCGGTTTGCGCGACAAAGCGGCCTTATAAAGCTTCAATTCGTTCTGCAGCACCCGCAAATCCGCGATCGGCTCACGGTCATCGGTGCCTTGCATATCGATCATGATGAGCAAAACCTTGCAACGCTCCACATGCTTCAGGAAGCGATGCCCCAAGCCCCGGTTATCGCTTGCACCCTCCACCAGACCCGGAATGTCAGCGACCGTGATCCGTTCAAACGCCTCCGGAAATTCCAAGACCCCCACCGTCGGGAAAAGCGTCGTGAAAGGATAGGCTCCCGTCTTTGGATGCGCATTCGTGATCATATTCAACAAAGTCGATTTCCCCGCGTTCGGAAATCCGATCAGACCCACGTCCGCAATCGTCTTGATCACCAAACGGTAGTCACCCGATTCACCCGGTTTCCCCAGCGTAAATTCCCGTGGCGCTTGATTGGTCGACGATTTGAAAACGGTATTGCCCTTTCCGCCTTCACCGCCTTCCAGCAAAAGCACCCGCTGCCCGTGCTCCGTCACCTCCGTGACCACCGCATCCGTTTCCCGGTCATAGACCACCGTGCCAACCGGAAGCTTCAGTTCAATGTCCTCACCCTTCGCCCCGTATTGATTGCTACCGCGCCCGGGTTCGCCATTGCGCGCCTTCCAACCGGGCTTGAAATGATACGTGGTCAAATCCGCAACGTTCTCGTCCGCCACCAGATATACATCCCCGCCGCGACCACCGTTACCGCCATCCGGTCCCCCCTTCGGTTCATATTTCGCCCGGCGAAAACTAAAGCAGCCGTCGCCACCCTTCCCCGCCGTAAAGCTTACTTTCACTTCATCATAAAACACCCATCACCTTTGCCCGCCCGACATAGGCATTGCAACTGCAAAGCACATCCCACATCTCTATTCTGTGGTTCACGATAAAACAGTCGCCGTCATCGATGTTGGAAGCAATTCCATCAAACTCCTCGTTGCCGCTGCGGCGCTTCCCCATTCCCCAGTCGAGGCCCGCTTCACCGAAACCATCGAGACCCGCATCAGTGCCGGCATCAGCCACCCCAAACCCGAGCTCACCGGCCGCGCCATGGACGCCGGCAGTGCCAGTATCAAAGAACTCCTGCGCCTCGCAGAAAAATTTGACCCGATTGCCATTCAGATCGTTGCAACCAGCGCAGTGCGCGATGCCCACAACGGCATGGAATTCATCGACCGTATCAAGAACGAGACCGGTCATATCATACAAGTCCTGAGCGGCGAGCAAGAAGCCAGCTACATTGGACGCGGCCTCACTTGTGACCCGCAATTGCAGGGCCTTCATAACTTTCTGCAAATGGACCTCGGCGGCGGAAGCCTTGAACTGGTTCGTTTCGCAGACAATACAATCGAGCAGGCGGTCTCCCTCCAACTGGGTTCGGTGCGCTTGAGCGAGGCATTCCTGACGGATCGCGATGCCCCGCTGGCATCCGATACTCAGGCGCAAATCCACGAACACGTTCACCGCGCCCTCTCCCTTGCCGCATTTGATTTTCAGCCCGCCGACTGGCCAATCCTTATAACCGGCGGAGCCGCCACCGTCACCCGAGCGATCCTCGCCGCCCGCAACAACCAGGCCATCGACCAAATCTCCCCCCGGCTGGAGCTGCAGACCCTTTCCGCCTTACGCACTGAACTCGCAGCGCTTCCGTTGCATGAGCGCCTCTCCGTTCCCCACCTGCCCGCACGCCGCGCCGACATCCTTCCGGTCGCCCTGCTCACCATTGAATCCCTCCTAAAATTCGCAGGGCGCGACGCAACAACCCATTCCTTCTACAACCTGCGTTATGGAGTCGCCCGCGAGGCGCTCAAGAACTAGGACGCAAGGCCGCCTCTAAAGAGGTAAAATCTGCCGTTAAAGCCGCTTCAAAGCACTGCTCTGCCCCCGTCTCCGGGTGCGGCAAACGCAACTCAGCCGCATGCAACATCACCCGCGGCACCGTCACACCCTTCAAAGCGTTCACCTTAAAGCCATAGGTACTGTCTCCCAACAGGGGATGCTTCAAAGAACTCATGTGCACCCGTATTTGATGCGTGCGCCCCGTGTGAATCACGCAGGAAACCCGCGCCACCCGCTCTCCAAAAACTTCCTCTACCTTCCAATCCGTGTGCGCAGTGCGCCCACCCTCATGAACGGCCATGCGCGTACGATGCACCGGATGCCTGCCGATCGGCTCGCGGCAGGAACCGGATTCCACTCGCGGCACGCCCATCACCAATGCCGCGTAGCGTTTGTAGGTACTGCGTTCACTGAAAGCCTTCGCCAGACGATGGTGCGCCAGATCCGTCTTCGCCACCACAATCAAGCCCGTGGTCTCCTTGTCCAGACGATGCACGATTCCAGGTCGTTCCGGGCTCCCCACCGAGCTCAGTTCCCCGTTCGTGTGGTGAAGGAGTGCGTGCACCAGCGTGTCCTCACCGGTTCCGCTTCCGGGGTGCGTAATCATGCCCGCCGCCTTATTCACCACCACCATACAGGCATCTTCATAAACAATCTCCAGCGGAATCGCCATTGCCCGCGGACCCTCGCCGCTATCAAGTTCTTCCAATTCCGCCCGCAAGAGACCCGGCCCGTTCAATTTGTGGCGCTTCCCAATCACCGCCCCTTCATAAGTCACTTTTCCTGCGTCAAAGGCCCGTTGGAGTCGTGCCCGGCTCACATCCTCAAACGCCGCCGCAAAGACTTTATCCGCCCGTTCACCCTGCACCGTTTCCGGAACATGGCATTCAATCAAACGCTCAGCCATCACTCACCTGTTCACGTGCCCATGCCACGTCTTGCGCAATTTGCGCCCGCAAGACCGCTTCCGTTTCAAACTTTTGCTCACCACGTAGGAAATCGAGCCATTCAACCTCTACCAACGCACCGGCATCCAGATCAGTCCCATCCAGCGCATGCACCTCCAGAGCCGGCTCTGCGGTTTCCGAAACCGTCGGCTTCACCCCATAGTTTGCAATCCCATCCTCCCATTGGCTTGCGCCCGCAGCCCGCAGCCGCACCCGATAAACCCCAAAACGGGGTAAGCACTCGGGAGCCCAAGGTAAATTCAATGTCGGGAAACCAAACTCGCGACCCTTCTTCGCGCCCGCAACCACTCTTCCGGTAAAACCATAACGATAGCCTAAAAGGGCATTCACCGAATCAATCGCGCCACTTTCCAGAGCCTCGCGAATACGGGTACTGCTGATTGCCTCCCCTTCATGCTGTAATCGCTCCACCACTGTGACACTCAACCCAAAGGCTTTACCCGTCTGTTTTAACAGTGCCGCATCACCAGCCCGTTGCCGCCCGAAGCGGAAATTTGAACCCACTGAGATCCCTTTCAGGCTCGGCATCGCTGTCTTTAAAAAGGAGGCAAAATCCGCGGCCTCAATCGCCGCAAATGCTGCATCAAATTGTTTCCCGATCACGACCTGAACCCCTTCACCGTGCAACAAAGCAATCTTTTGCGAAATCGGTAGAATCAAGCGCGTGCCCTCCGCCCCCCGGAACAAACGGCTTGGGTGCGGATCAAAGGTCAAAACCCCGCTCACCCCGCCTGCCTCCCCGGCAGCGGTGACCGCTGAACCAACCACCGCCTTGTGGCCGCGATGCATCCCATCAAAGACCCCAATCGCCATATACAAGGGCAACTCCAGACCTTGCAACGCCTCAAAATCAGATACCCTCGCAGGAAAATTCATCGTATTTGCTTAAAGTGCGTGACTCGGTACCGCTTGTAAGACCGGAATCAAATGTTTGCGCAGGGCCGTCGGAGTCGCCTCCGCCAAGACCTCCAAGGTGCTCCCGTTTTCAATTCTAAAATCCCCAATCCCGGTGCGGCGCAACACATTCAAATGCGCCCCGCAGCCAATTTTTTCCCCGAGGTCATGCGCGATCGTACGCACATAGGTCCCCTTGCTACAGGCGACTAAAAACGAGATCTCCGGCGAAGCAAAGTCCGTCATCTCAAAACGACTGATATGGATCACTCTCGGCTCCCGCTCCACCGTCTTTCCCTTGCGCGCCAATTTGTAGAGCGGTTGTCCACCCACCTTCTTTGCCGAAAACATCGGGGGCGTCTGATACTGGTCACCTACAAAGGTTTTCATTTGTGCCAAGACCTCCGCTTCGGTCAATTCCGGCAACGGGCGTTCCTCCACAAGCTCACCCTCCGCATCCTGCGAGTCCGTGCTTTGCCCCAGTCGCAAGGTTCCGGTGTATTCCTTGTCCATGCTCATGAGGTATTGCGAGACCTTCGTGGCCTTGCCCACCAGGATAATCATGAGGCCCGTCGCCATCGGATCCAGGGTGCCGGCATGACCCACTTTTTTCATGTGAAAAATTCGCCGCACCCGATCCACCACATCGTGCGAAGTGATGCCCTTGGGTTTGTCCACTAATAGAATGCCTTCTGGATCCTGATTCATAATTTATTTTTTGGCTGACGCAGGTGGCGCGCCCAATGCCTTGAGATGTTGATCAATCGCTTCGATTAGAGTCGCCCGAAAGTCATGCAAGCTGCACCCCTTCATATTCAGGCCCGCCGCGCAGGCATGGCCGCCCCCGTTGAATTGCTGTGCCACTTGATCGACGCGGTAAAACGGATCTTTTGAACGCAGGCTTCCCTTGATCGCACCATCGCGCACCTCCAGAAAAACACCCACATCCACATCCCGAATCGAGCGGGCGTAGTCCACCAAGCCCTCCGAATCATCCACACAGGCGCCGCAGTCCGCATAGACGCCATCTTCGATCATACCCACACAGACCCGCCCGTTCAGTTCCAACTTTAAGGAGGCGAGGAAATGTTGGAGCAGCTTGAATTTCCCAAAGCTTTCATTCTCGTACAGCTCAAAGGCCGCCGCCGCAGGTTTCGCCCCCAATTCACAGAGACGGCGCGCAATTTCAAAGGTCTCCGGAGTTGTTGATGGAAAACGGAACTGCCCGGTGTCCGTTGCAATGCCCACATAAAGATTTTGCGCGGTGAGTGCATCCACTTCGTAATCGTTATCAAAGCAAAAGCCCGCCAAGACCTCTGCCGTAGCGCAGGCCGTCCCGATTATCAAATTCTTCCGGGCGTAGGCCTTGTTAGAAATATGGTGATCGATGTTCAACTCGATCTCCGGGAAGCATTCCTGCAGTCGGTCCCCGATGCGTTTGCGGTCGGCGCAATCCACCGTTACCGCCACATACCCCGCCGCTTCAAAATCCTCCGCCCGCAGCAGCGGCGTGTCCCCCACAAAGGCTTTCAGGTTTTCCGGCACGGGATCACGGTTTACCGCTACCGCCTCAATCCCCATCGCATTCAAGAGCCGCGTCAGCGCGACCATCGAGCCAATACAATCGCCATCGGGGCGAAAATGCCCCACTACCGCCACTTTTGAGCCACGTAGTTCTTCAATTGCTTCGGCGAAATCCGCACTCTCCTCAGGATAATATTTACTCATGGGTATCACTTTCATTCAAATCGTCGAGTAGTTCATTGATATACGCCCCCCGTTCCATGGAGGGGTCATAACAAAATTCAAAATTAGGGAAGTATTTGAGAATGACCCGTTTCTTTACGCGGTCGCGCAAATCGCGACCGACCCGCCGGAATAAGTTCTGCGCCTTATCGACCGCCGCCGCATCCCCGATCACGGAGTAATAAATACGCGCCGAGCGCAGGTCGCTGCTCGTGTCGACACTGCTGATCGTAATGGGGGTCGCCTCACTACGATAGCGCTGGTGCAACTGCTCGCTGATCTCGCGCTGCAATAATTCGTTTACCCGTGTAATACGTTTCGACATAAATCCAAGGGATGGGACCTTAATTTGCCGCGCGTGAAATCAAACTCAGCGCAAGGAAGGTCGGATCTCCTCAACCTCAAAGCATTCAATGCTGTCGCCCTCTTCGTAGGCGTCGTAGCCTTCGACATTCACCCCGCACTCGTAACCGGCACGGACTTCCTTCACGTCGTCCTTAAAGCGTTTGAGGGTTGAAATCTTGCCCTCGTGCACCACTTCACCCTTGCGCACCACACAGGCTTTTCCGGAGCGCGTGATCGTTCCCTCGGTGACCATACAACCCGCCACCGCGCGGCCCTTGCCGAGGCTGAAGACCTGGCGCACTTCCGCTGCACCGCTCTTGCTCTCCCGCAATTCCGGTTCCAGCAGCGCCGCCATCTCTTCCTCAACTTGATCCAGCAATTCGTAAATGATCTCGTGCTGGATGATCCGAACATCGTGATGCTTCGCAATTCCCTGCACCCCGGTGTCTAGCTTCACGTTAAATCCAATGATGCATGAACCGCCCGCTCCCGCGAGGGTGACGTCATTCTTGGTAATATTGCCCACGCCCACATGGATGATGTCGAGATCAACCTTGTCGCTTTCAATTTGTGAGAGCGCGTTCGCCAGCGCTTCCGCCGAGCCGTGGACATCCGATTTCACGATCAAACGCAGGCATTTCTTCTGCTGCTTTTCAATCGCCGCAAACAAATCTTCCACCGTAGCGCCACCGCTTTCCTTTGCCTCGCCCTCTTGCTGGCGCGTGTTGGCATCCCGTTTGCGCTGGTAGGTGATCTCCTCCGCTTCGCGCTTCGCGGTCTTTTCATTTTTGCAGGTCACGAAGCGATCCCCCGAAGCCGGAACCCCGGACCAACCCAAGACCTTCACCGGAGTGGAGGGCGGCGCCGCGTTCAAAGTCTTGCCGTTTTCATCCATCAAGGACTTTACCCGGCAATAGGCTTCCCCGCACAAGAGCGCATCCCCGCGCTTCAGCGTTCCTTTTTCAACGATCACCGAAGCGGTCGGTCCACGGCCGTGCTCAATTTGAGATTCAATAATAATTCCCGAAGCCGCACAGTCCGGATTCGCCTTTAATTCAAGCACCTCCGCTTGCAAAAGAATCATATCCAACAAATCCTCGATATTGGTGCCGTTCAGTGCCGAAACCTCCACTGTGACCGTCTCGCCGCCCCAATCCTCGGGCGCGATACCCTTCTCCTGCATCTGTTGCTTCACGCGATCCACGTTCGCCCCTTTTGCGTCGGTCTTGTTGATCGCCACCACGATGGCATTGTTCGCCTGTTGTGCAAATTTCAAGGCCTCCTCCGTCTGCGGCTTGAAGGCGTCGTCCGCCGCAATCACCAAGACCGCGATGTCCGTAACATTGGTTCCGCGCGCCCGCATCATTGAGAATGCCGCGTGACCGGGAGTATCAATAAAGCTGATCTTCTGGCCGTTGTGCGTCACTTGATACGCTCCGATGTGCTGCGTGATACCACCCGCTTCGCCGGCGGTCACATTCGCCTTTCGGATCGTATCGAGCAAAGTGGTCTTGCCGTGATCGACATGCCCGAGAATACACACCACCGGTGGGCGATCCTTCAAAAAGCGCGGGTCATCGTCGTCAACCTTCTCGACTTTGGGCTTTTGAGCACCCCCTTCACCTTGTTCCCCACGGTGATGGATCTCCAATTCAAAACCATGACGCGAGGCCAATACTTTCGCAGTCGATTCCTCAATGCTTTGATTCATCGAGGCGAAAATTCCCATCTCCATCAATTCCGAGATAAGCTTGAACGGCTTCAGTCCCAACTCGAGGGCGAAATCACGCACCACGATCGGAGGCTTCACATGCAGCACTTTTTTCTCCGTTCCCTCAGTATCACTTGGAGCCTCAACGGTGGGCTCGCTTGCGTCGCTCACTTCACTCGTTTTCTGAGGAACCGGCGGGACAGATGGCGCGGGCGGTGTTCCTGCCGGAATCATCGGCGGCGTGCTCGGCGGACGGCTCGCAGGAACGGGCGGCGGGGTTGTCTTGGCAACCGGTGGCGCCTTGGGAGGTTCCGGGGAGGAAATGGTGACCGCAGGGGTCGGGGGCGTTCTCGGTGCGGGAGGTGTCGGCTTCGCAACCGGCGGTGGTGGTACCGCGCGCGCCGCTTCCTTCGCGGCCTCCGCTTTCTCCGCCGCCGCGCGCGCCTCGCGCTCGCGCTCGATATCAGCCTTGCTCTTCACGATCACCCCTTCCGGCATGACCGGACCTTTGGCTTTCGGAGCTTCCGCTTCGCTTTTGCTTTCCGGAACACTTGGCTCCACAGCTTCCTTCGATCCAAATTCCTCTACCAGCGATTCCGCTGAAATATTGTCAACGGTGCTGGAGGCGCTCTTGACCTCATATCCACGCTCACGCAGGAGTTCAATCAACTCCTTGTTGTCCATTCCGATTTGCTTAGAAAGCTGGTGTATGCGAACGCTCATAAATTAGGTGGATGCCGTGGTCTGCTGTATCGAGTAGCTATGTTTAGGTGTTTTGCGAGAGGTAGGCGTTAACCCGATCCAAAATCAATGAGGCCTCGTCTGCCGTAAAGCCTGCATCGGAAAGATCCTCGGCTCCAACGCCCTCGAAGGCTTCCGGGCTCGTAAATCCATGCGTCACCAAGCGCTCCGCCAGCGCGGGTTCGATACCGGGGATCATATTGATTCCCTGCACCGCCTTCGCGATCTTCTGGTCAAAACCGACCGCTTCCTGCTCGACCTTGCCGATGTCCAGCTTCCAACCCAGCAGACGCGAGGTCAGCTTGGCGTTGAAACCACGGCGGCCAATCGCGATGGAAAGATCATCTTCCGCAACTTCAAAGTGGATCCGACGCTCGCCTTCATTGATGCGAATATTCTTCGGTACCGCGGGCTTAAGTGCCTCCTCCAGCAGTTGAATCGGGTCACTGTAGTGGCGGATGATATCAATTTTTTCACCGCCCAACTCACGCACGATGGTCTTAACGCGGGCACCGCGGGCACCCACACAAGCACCCACCGGATCGACCTTCGGGTCCGCACTGTGCACCGCGATTTTGGTGCGGTAACCCGCCTCGCGTGCCATCGCTTCAATCACGACCGTGCCGTCCGCGATTTCCGTGACCTCCAGTTCGAAGAGGCGACGCACAAAATTGATATTGGAACGGGAAAGGATGATATCGGGGCCGCGGTTGGTCTGTTCGATCTTTAACAGGAGGCAGCGAATGCTCTCGCCCGGTGCGTAATCCTCACCCGGCACGCGCTCGCGTGGCGGCAGGATCGCCTCCGCTTTGCCGAGATCGACCACCAGATCGCCCCGATCGCGGCGGCGCACCGTCCCCGTCACGATATCGCCCACCGTGTCCTTGTAATCATCATAAATGCGGTCCTTCTCGAATTGACGAATGCGCTGCATGATCGCCTGCCGGGCCGTCTGCGCCGCGATGCGCCCGAGGAAAGCCGGGTCGATTTCCTTCTCAATGACCCCACCGATTTCCGCTTCGGGAGACAATTGACGTGCTTTCTCGATGTGAATCTCAGAAGCGGAGTCGCTGACTGAATCTACGACCTCGAGGGCATTCCAAGCCTTTAGGGCGCCCGTTTTGGGGTTGATCTCAACCCGCACCTCTTGCGCGGAACCGACCCCCCGTTGGGCGGCGCTGGCGATCGCTCCGGAGATCGCCGAGATCATGTCATCCCTTGCGATTCCCTTTTCCTTCTCCATGTATTCAAGAACGGATAATATTTCGTGGCTCATTGTAGGTAAAAATAAAAAAAGCGAGACAAGCCCGCTTTATAGCTTTGCTGTATAAATTGCGAAGTATCAAAATTGGAATGCCAAGGAGATTTGTCAAGCAATCGCTTAGGTCGCCTTCAGTTTAGTCTTGCCCTTCAACCACCTCAAAGCCCATAAAATAGAACCCTGCTAAAGGATTCCCAGGGTGCCCTTCCGGCAACGACTGAATTCATGAAAACCGTCCTTATTTATTCCGGTGGTCTCGATTCCACCGTCCTGCTTTACCACCTCCTCGCAGAAGGAAAGGAGGTCCGCGCCCTCTCCGTCGATTACGGGCAACGCCACGCCTGCGAACTCGACCGGGCCGCCACGATCTGCGCCGCCCGCCAAGTCCCCTTTCAACGCGCCGACCTCTCCGGCATCCGTCCCCTCCTCGCCGGTAGCAGCCTCACCTCCCCCGATATTCCCGTCGCGGAGGGCCATTATACCGAGGCGAGCATGAAATCCACCGTGGTTCCAAACCGCAACATGCTCCTCCTCGCCCTCGCCACCAGCTACGCCCTCAGTTCCGGCGCCGCCGAAGTCGCCTATGCCGCACACCACGGGGATCACGCCATTTACCCCGATTGCCGCCCGGAATTTGCCGACGCTATGGCCGCCGCGATCGGGCTCTGCGACTGGGATTCGGTGCGCCTCAGCCGCCCCTTCGTGGATTGGAGCAAGGCCGACATCGCAAAACGCGGCGCGGAACTGGGCGTCCCATTCGAGCAAACATGGTCCTGTTACAAGGGCGGCAAAGTCCACTGCGGGCGCTGCGGCACCTGCATTGAACGCCGCGAAGCCTTCGACCTCGCCGGAATCGACGACCCCACCCCCTACGCCGATGACGCTCCCGACCTCCAAACCCTCCGCGCCAACCACTGGCACCTCTCCAATCCTTCTTAATCGCATCATGCTCACCTGCCAAAAAACCTACCGCGACATCCCCTTCGCGCACCGCCAACATTTGCACGCGGGGCATTGCGCCCTCATCCACGGCCACAACTGGGCGATCACCCTGACCTTTGCCTGTCGCGAGACCGACCCCAACGGCTTTGTCGTCGATTTCGGCGATCTCAAATACCTCAAGGAATGGATTGAAACCCACCTCGATCACGCCTGCCTGTTCAATGAGGATGACCCCGAGCGCGAAGCCCTCCTGCAGGCACATTCATCCCTTTTCAAAACCTACCTTCTCCCCAATTGTTCCTGCGAGGGGATTGCCCAGCACCTGCACGGAATCTTTGACCCAATGGTGCGCCAACACACCAAGGAACGCGCCTGGATCACCGCCGTTGAAGTCGAGGAAGACAGCCGCAATTCTGCCCGCTTTCAGGCGGGATAATTTCTCCCCGCCATGGCGCTCCCCATTCACGAACAGTTTTACAGCTTCCAAGGCGAAGGTCTTCACCAAGGACGCGCCGCCTATTTCATCCGCACCTACGGTTGCCCTGTCCATTGCCCCTGGTGTGACTCCGCCGGCACCTGGCATCCCGACCACAAACCCGAGACCCTCGAGCGCCCGGAAGCCGAGGCCCTGGCCCGCGCCGCCGCCGAATCCAACGCCGAATTCACCGTCATCACCGGCGGGGAACCTGCCATCCACGACCTCCGATCTTTGACCGATGCCCTCCACGCCGTCGGGCAAAGCGTGCACCTCGAAACCAGCGGCGCCTTTCCCCTGCAGGGCGACTTCGACTGGATCACCCTCAGCCCCAAGCGATGGCAACTCCCGCTCCCCGAAAACCTCGCCCGCGCCAACGAAATCAAAATCATCGTCGATACCCCCGAGGCCATCACGGAATACACCCGTGTGATTGGCGAAGCCCTCCGCCACCGCGTCCCCGTCTGGCTCCACCCCGAATGGTCCAAGCACCAAGATGCCACCATTCTCAACGCCATCACCCAATGGATCAAAACCAACGGCGCCCCCTACCGCGCCGGTTGGCAGATTCACAAACACTTTGCTGCCGACACCCTCGATCCCCGCAGCGCCCCACCCGTCCCCCTCGGCGGCGATCCAGCTTGCGGCTCCAGCACATAAAATTTTTCCAACACTCGGCTTTCACGCCAGGCTTTCACGCCAGGCCAGC
>JBELLU010000029.1:0-23618 GCA_042096455.1 Opitutia bacterium | reverse complement strand
GTTAGTTGAAAGTTGAATGTTCGATGTTCGAAGTTCATACCCTCCGCTCCTCCGCTCCTCCGCGTTTAATTTTAACTCAGAGAACTCTGCGTTTTTTATTTTAACGCGGAGAAGCAAAGGTTCAGAGTTATTACCCAGGCTGCCAACCAACGTTCCAACTAACAACGTTCAACTAACAACCCCCAACGTTCTAAAGACCATAAGTCCCTTTCTGCACAAGAGCGTTGAACTCACCCTATAAATCCTCTTTCTTGCCATCATGGAAATTAGCGCAAACAACCCCCTCGTCGGAATAATCATGGGCAGCCAATCGGATTGGCCGACCATGGGTGAAGCCGCCGCCCTCCTCCAACAACTGCAAATCCCCTTTGAATCGAAAATCGTCAGTGCCCATCGCACCCCCAAACGTCTCTACGAATATGCCGAGACTGCCGAGTCCCGGGGCCTGCAGGTCATCATCGCGGGCGCGGGTGGTGCCGCCCATCTCCCGGGCATGACCGCCTCCCTCACCGCTCTCCCGGTCCTCGGGGTTCCGGTGCAATCCAAAGCCCTCAGTGGACAGGATTCCCTCCTTTCCATCGTGCAAATGCCGGCGGGGATTCCGGTCATGACCCTCGCGATTGGGGTGGCGGGCGCGAAAAACGCCGCCCTCTCAGCGGCTGCAATTCTCGCCCTCAATGATGCCGCGCTCAGTCAACGCCTCAAGGATTTCCGCGAAACCCAAACCAAGACCGTTCTCGAAAACGACACCCCCCAGGCATGATTGCTCCCGGCGCAACGATTGGTATTCTCGGCGGCGGCCAACTCGGTCGCATGCTCATTCTCGCGGGTCGTCCCCTCGGTTACCGCTTCCATGTCTATGAACCCGGCGGCCCTTCACCTGCCGGTCAGGTCGCCGACCGCGAATTCAATCAGCCCTACGACGACACCGCCGCCCTGCAAACCTTCGCGGATGGGGTCGATTGCATCACCCTGGAATTTGAAAATATCCCGGCGGAGGTCATTGAGACCCTCAGCGCGATTAAGCCCGTTCTTCCCGGATGGACTGCCCTCCACACCTGTCAACACCGCCAGCGCGAAAAAGATTTTCTCAAAGAAGCGGGCTTTCCCTGCGCGCCCTTCGAATACGCCGACTCTGCGCCAAGCCTTGAAGCCGCGGTTGCCGCCATCGGTTTCCCCTGCGTCATCAAGACCGCTGCCTTTGGTTACGATGGCAAAGGACAGGTGAAACTCGAGTCCCCCGCCGGAGATTACACGGCGCTCTGGGAACAACTCGGCAGCCCACCCCGCGTGGTGGTGGAAAAATGGATCCAGCACCAGGGGGAGTTTTCGGTGATCTGCGCCCGTCGCGAGGACGGCGCCACCCAGACCTTTCCCATGGCGGAAAATATACACGTGCATCACATCCTGCACGCCTCGATCCTCCCTGCCCGCGCCTCGGAGGAAGTCCATATTGAAGCCGCTCAACTCGCCACCGCCCTCACTGAAGCCCTCGACGTCGTCGGCCTCCTCGCGGTGGAGTTCTTTCTCGACGCGGATGGCAGCCTCATCATCAACGAGATGGCGCCCCGTCCGCACAATTCCGGTCACTACAGCATTGAGGGTTGCCCCAGTTCTCAGTTCGAACAACACCTGCGCGCGGTTTGCGGACTCCCCTTTGGTGACACCCACCTCTTCCGCCCGATTGTCATGATCAATTTGCTCGGGGATGTTTGGAAAAACGGCGCGCCGGATTGGTCGCCCCTCCTCGCCGACCCCGCCGCGAAGCTCCACCTCTACGACAAGGGCGAAGCCCGACCGGGGCGCAAGATGGGACACTTCACCATGACGGGCGAAAGCCCTGAAGCCGCCCTCGAAGCCGCCGAAGCGCATTTCAAGCAGCTTACTGACTGAGGCGATCGCGGCGCCCGATCAGGTCGCAAAGAAAAAGCGGGGGCGTTGACTGAGGTCTTCGAGCATTTCGCCTTGGAGTCCGTTTTCGGAGGCGAGCGTCTCCAGCGCGGCGGTCTGCGCGATGCCGGTCTCGAGCGCGAACAAGCCGCCCTCCGCGAGAAAAGGTGGCGCCCCGGCGAGAATGACCCGCAGATCATCCAAGCCATCGCTGCCTGCGACGAGGGCGCGGCGGGGTTCATGATCCGCCACTTCCGGCGCGGCGGTCTGCAGCTCCGCCTCGGTTAGATAAGGGGGATTGGAAACGATCAGATCAAAGGACGACTCAGCCGGAAGGGCGTCCCACCAGGAGCCCTCAAGCAAGGTGAGGCGTTCGGACAGATGGTTGCGGGCGGCGTTTTCGCGGGCGAGGTCGAGGGCTTCGGCGCTGGCATCGGTAGCGGTCACGGCGGCATTCGGGAAGGCGTGCGCGAGGGCGAGCGCGAGGGCGCCGCTTCCGGTACCTAGGTCGAGGATGCGGGCGGGCGGCGCGTCCCGCAGGCGTTGCACAAGGAGGTCGGCCAGTTCTTCAGTTTCGGGTCGGGGAATGAGGGCACGCGCATCGACTGCGAGGCGGATGCCCGCGAAGTCAACGGAACCGAGAATGTATTGTAGGGGTTCGCGGGCGGCGCGGCGTTTTACGAGGGGTCGCAGGGTTTCGAGTTGCGCCTCGGTGAGGGGGCGGTCGAGGTCGAGGTATAGGTCGAGGCGCTTGAGACCCAGGGCGTGGGCGAGGATTAAATCGGCCTCAAGGCCGGGGTTCGCAATGCCCTTATCCGCGAAGAAGGGTTCGGTGCGGGCTTTAATTTCACGGAGGGTATGCATGGGCGGGTCAGCTCGCCTGTTGCTTGAGGAGGTTCGCAATGCGCGCCTCGTAATCGACGTTGTAGAGACCCTCAATGAGCTCATCGAGCCCGCCGTCGATCGCGGGGGGGAGCGAGAGGTTCATCCCGATGCGGTGGTCGGTGAGCCGCCCCTGGGGATAGTTGTAGGTGCGGATGCGTTCGGAGCGGTCGCCGGTGCCGATCTGGCCCTTGCGCTCGGCGGCGTATTTGGCGTTTTCCTCGTCTTCCTTGGCTTTGAGGAGGCGGGCGCGCATGACGCCCAGGGCTTTGGCACGGTTCTTGATTTGGGAGCGTTCGTCGGCGCAATAAACGGAGGTTCCGGTGGGCTTGTGCACCATCATGACTGCGGAATCGGTGGTGTTGACGTGCTGGCCCCCTGCGCCGGAGGCACGCATCGTGGAGATCTCGAGGTCGTTGGGGTTGATTTCAATATCGACCTCCTCCGCCTCGGGGAGCACTGCGACAGTTGCGGTGGAGGTGTGGATGCGGCCCTGGGTTTCGGTGACCGGTACGCGTTGCACGCGATGCACCCCGCTCTCGAATTTGAGGTGTTTGTAGGCGTCCTCTCCGGTTATATTAAAAATGATTTCGCGATAGCCGCCGGTCTCGGCAGGGCTGGTGCTGATGACTTCCACGCGCCAACCCTTCGACTCGGCGTAGCGGGAATACATCCGGAAGAGGTCGCCGGCAAAGATGTTGGCCTCGTCGCCGCCCGCGCCGCCGCGGATTTCCATGACGGAGTTGCGACTGTCGGTGGCATCGGGCGGAATCATGGCGCGCAGGACGTCCTGCACGAGGGCTTCCCGTTGCTGCGTGAGGGATTCGATTTCCTCGGCGGCCATTTCGCGAAGCTCGGCTTCAATGGATGCATCCGCGAGCATCGCTTCATTTTCCGCGATTTCGCGTTCGGCTTTGTGATGCGCCTCAAATTTCTCCACGAGGTTGCTGAGCCGTTGGTGTTCCCGGGAGATCTCGGCAGCGCGGCGCTGGTCGGAATAGAAATTGGGCTCCGCCATCTGGGCATCCAACTCGCTGAGCTTCTCTCGAAAGGGCGCAATATCTGGAATCTTGTGCATGGTCATGAAAATGCGTTGCAGTTAATCGAGGGAAAGACAACTATGTAGTGCTTTGTCGCTAAAATGAAGAAACCGCTCCACCGTCAAAATATCGTAGCCTGTATTTGGGATTTCGACAAGACCCTGATTCCGGGCTACATGCAGGCACCGATTTTCAAAGCATACGGGATGGACGAGGAAGCCTTCTGGAAGGAGGTCAATGGATTGCCGGAGATCTACGCCCAGCGGGGCAACCGTGTTTCCGGGGACACGGTCTATTTGAACCACCTGCTGAGTTTCGTAAAGAACGGGGAATTGAAAGGGCTGACGAATGAACGCCTGCGGGAACTCGGCGGCGAGTTGGGATTTTACCCCGGGGTACTTGAACTTTTTGAGAGCCTTAAAACGGTCGCCTCTGACAAAGCGGAATACCGCAAGCACAACATTCAGCTCGAGCATTACATCATCAGCACCGGACTGGCGGAGATGATTCGCGGGAGCGCCATCGCGCCGCTCGTGCAGGGAATTTTCGGCAGCGAATTTATTGAGGCACCCCTGCCCCCGCATTATTCGCGGCAGGATGAATTGCCACTCAATATGGAGTTTGAGCTGAGTCAGATCGGAACGATTGTCGATAACACCGCCAAGACCCGTTACATCTTTGAGATCAACAAAGGGACGAACAAGCATCCGGGGATCGACGTCAACGCCGCGATCGCGCCCGCCGCCCGCCGCGTCCCGATTGAACGCATGATTTATATCGCCGACGGCCCGAGCGACGTGCCGGTCTTCTCGGTGGTCAAGGGAAAGGGCGGCAAAACCTACGCCGTCTTTAACCCGGAAAGCGAAGCGGAGTTTGCCCAGAATGACGCCCTCCTCCACGCGGGGCGCATCCATGCCTATGGCCCCGCCGATTACCGCCACGGATCCACCACCGCCAAATGGCTGCGCATGCATGTGCGCGGGATCTGCGACACCATCGTCGCGGATGGCGAGCAGGCGCTCTCAGAAAACGTGCGCAACGCCCCGCGCCATTTGCACGAAGAAGATGAACCCGCGCCACAAACCCAGCCCGCAGACGCGCAACAGACCGGAGATCTCTTTGGAGGCGATTAAACTTTCCCCTGCCATCCACGCCCTGTGCTTTACAAGCATCAGTCCCAAGTTAAAAATGAATATTATGAAACGTACCGAACTTCTTTTCGCATCCAGCCTGCTTGGCGCGGTCCTCACTTTCTGTGGTTGCCAAACCACCAGCCTCCCGTCGGGAACCATAACCGCACCGACTCAAGTTACGGCTGCCCCGGAACCGGAAGACTTCAGTTACCTCCCGCCCGCGCCGGAGGCCGAACCCGCCCCCGACCTCGCGGATGCCCTTGACCCTGCGCCCGAGGCAAACGAAGTCCTTTTTAGTTCCAGCCAGGTAGCGGTTCGCAAACACCTCGTCCAGGAGGGGCAAGTGAACGACGCCCTGCGCTACGTCCTCAAGGTCGAGGTCAAAGAGGCGATCACCGGGCTCAGCATCACTGAGACCCTCCCCGCCAACATTCGCTTTGTCTCCGCCGACCCCGCCCCCACGGTCCGTAACAACGAATACCTCTGGAGCTTCGGCCCGCTTGATAGTGGCGCGACGCGCGAAGTCGCGGTCACCGTTCAAGCCCTCCGCGAGGGCGATCATAAAATTTGCTCGGCGGTCTCGGTGGACAACCGCCTCTGCCTGCCCTTCTTTACGGGGCAACCCCGCCTCGCAGTCACCAAGCAAGGCCCCGCCACGATTGAACTGAACGAAACCGGCGCGTGGTCGGTGACGGTTGCCAATAAGGGCAGCGCGGTCGCTCGCAATGTGACGGTGACGGATGCTTTCCCTGCGGGCTTGCAGGCGCTCGGCGCCAATGAGCAAGGCCTCGGCGACCTCGCGCCGAACAGCAGCCGCACCGTTGAATTCAGCGCGCGGGCAGTCCAGCAAGGCAGCTTTACCAATACCGCCAGCGCAAGCTATCAAGGCAGCCCCGCCCCCGCCAGCGGCACGGCTCCGGTCAAGGTGGTCCAATCCGCGATCCGGATTTCCAAAAGCGGCCCCGCCCAGGCTTACGTCTTTAAACCTGAAACCTTCCAAATCGCGATTCAAAACAGCGGCGATACCGATTTGAGCGATGTCCGTATCACCGACCTCCTGCCCCCCGGAACCACCGTTGCCGATAACGGCGGCGGTCGCGTCAAGGACAACGCCATCGGATGGGTCATCCCCTCCCTGCCCGCCGGAGCGAGCCAGTTGATCACGACCCGCATGGCGGCAAGCCGCACCGGAGTTGCCACCAACACCGTGAAACTCTTTACCGCCCAAGGCCTTGAAGCTTCCGATAGCCATCAGACCGAATGGCTCGCCGTTCCCGGGGTGACCATCTCCATCACCGACAGCAAGGACCCCATCCGGGTCGGTGAAGCGACCACCTACACCATCCGCGTTCGCAATCAAGGCGACTTTGAACCCGTTAGCGGAGCGGTGACCCTTCAATTCAAAGACACGATCCGGCCCAAGTTGGCGCAGGGCGACGCCCGCGGGTTGATCGACGGACAAACCGTGACCTTCCCGCGCACGACGCTGGAACCGGGCAAGGATATCAACCTACAGGTGACCGCCGAGGGAGCGCAGATCGGACCCGGTCGCGCCGTCCTGAGTTTTACCGCTGATTTCCTCAACGAACCCGTCATCAGCCAGGAAGCCACCAACGTATATTAATACCAATCCACTAAAGAATTTTTCGATAACGCATCCACTCAAAGAAATTATGTCTGAAGCAAACTCCGAAATCGGCCTCATCGGCCTCGCTGTAATGGGCCAGAACCTCGCCCTCAATATTACCGACCACGGCTTTAAGATTTCGGTTTATAACCGAACGACCGCCAAGATGGAGGATTTTGTGGCGGCGAATCCTGACACTCCCGGCGGCTTGGTCGGTTGTGCGACGCTCGAGGATTTTGTCGCTTCCTTAAAACGTCCCCGCAAGATTATCATTCTCGTACAGGCGGGCTGGGCGACCGACAAAGTGATCGAGGGGCTCCTGCCTTTGTTGGAAGCGGGCGACATCATCATCGACGGCGGCAATGCCAAATGGGACGACACGATCCGCCGCGAGCAGGAACTCACCGCCCGCGGTCTCCGCTTTATCGGCTCGGGGGTTTCCGGCGGCGAGGAAGGGGCGCGATTCGGTCCCTCACTCATGCCCGGCGGCAGCCCCGAAGCCTGGGAACATCTGGAGCCCATCTGGAAGGCGATCGCCGCGAAGGTTGACCCCGACACCGGCAAACCGCTGGAAGGCGCCGCCCCCGGTAAACCGGTGGAAGGCGGATTCAGCTGCACCGCCTACATCGGCCCGGACGGCGCGGGTCATTACGTCAAGATGGTGCACAACGGCATCGAATACGGCGATATGCAAATGATCTGCGAGGCATATGACCTTATGCAACAGGTCCTCGGGCTCAGCCCCGCCGAGATGGGCGATATCTTTGTGGAATGGAACAAGGGTGAACTCGATTCCTTCCTGATTGAAATCACCGCCGATATTTTAAAACAAAATGACCCCGTCACCGGGCAGGCTTTTGTCGAAGTCGTCCTCGACACCGCCGGACAAAAGGGAACCGGAAAATGGACTTCGGTCAACGCCCTCGACATGGGCACCCCCGCGCCCACGGTGGCAGAGGCGGTCTTCGCGCGCTGCCTCTCCGCGGTAAAAGAGGAACGGGTCGCCGCTTCCAAAATTCTTAGCGGCCCCGAGCCCGCGCCCTACTCCGGCGACAAGGCCGAGTTGGTGGAGGCGATCCGTCAAGCGCTCTACGCGTCCAAGATCTGCTCCTACGCTCAAGGCTTTCAACTCATGCGCGAAGCCCAGAAGGAATACAACTGGAGCCTCAACTTTGGCGAGATCGCCCAAATCTTCCGTGGCGGGTGCATCATTCGCGCCGCCTTCCTCCAAAAGATCACCGAGGCCTTCGCCCGCGAACCCGAACTCGCCAACCTCCTTCTCGACCCTTACTTCAAGGGAGCGATTGACGCCGCCCAAAAGAGCTGGCGCCGCGTGATCGCGCTTGCCGCCGAGCACGGGGTTTCTGTCCCGACCTTCGGTTCCGCCCTCGCGTATTATGACGGTTACCGCAGCGCCCGACTCCCGCAAAACCTCCTACAGGCGCAGCGCGATTACTTTGGGGCGCATACCTATGAGCGCGTCGATCAAGCGCGTGGACAGTTCTACCACATCGACTGGCCGCAAGCAGATCGCCCGCAAATCGAGGCTTAGAAATTTATCAATGCGCCGACTCGACCGCTTGCCTCACAATGGCAGGCGTCAGATTCTGCGGCAAAATCTCGGTCTTCCCGTCAGGGGTATGGAGTAAATAAAGCGGCACCCCGGAGCGGCCATAGGATTCAAGGGCATCGGTGATCGCAGGATCGGAGAGGCTCCAATCCGCCTCCAGGGGCACGATGCTATGCGCTTCAAAAAGCTCGCGGATGCCTGCGGTTCGCAAAGTGGTGCGTTTGTTGACCTGACAAGTGAGGCACCAACTCGCGGTAAAATCGACAAAGACCGAACGCCCGGCAGCCAGTTCACTTGCGACCCGTTCCTTCGACCAGGGTTGCCAGAAGGCCTCGGCGGACCGCTCGCTTACCCCGCCCTGATTCGCGGCATAGCTCTGTCCCACGAAGCGCGCCCCGCCCCAAAGGGATAGCCCCAACAAAAGGAGCGCCAACAGCGAGGCCCTGCGACGGGTTTGCGACGGTTTTGAAACTGCCGCCCAGCGACCGTAAATCCACGCCGCCAAGGCTGCCAGCAAAAGCGCGAGCAATAAAGCCATCATGCCCTCCACCCCGCCGGATTGACCGACCACCCAAAGCAAAAATACGACCACCGCAAAAAGCACGAAACCCATCGCTTGCTTGAATGTCTCCATCCAAACGCCAGGCTTTGGCAAATAAGCCGCCAGTTTTGGAAAGATCGAGAGCAGGAGGAAGGGGAACGCCATTCCAAATCCCAGCATCGCAAAAACCGAAATCCCGACCAAAGGATCCGCTTGCAGGGCCAAACCGCTTACCCCGCCCAACAAGGGCCCCACGCAGGGCGCCCCCACCACTGCAGCCAGGATGCCGGTGCCAAAGGAACCCAGCAAATCCTTGCGGCGCGCCACTTTGGAATCGGCACCCACCAAGCCTACCCCCATTTCAAAGACGCCAATCAAGTTCAAGGCGAAGACAAAAAGCAGCAGGGTAAGCGTCACCACAAAGGCGGGATTCTGTAACTGGAAGCCCCAGCCGATCCGCTCACCCAAGCCGCGCAGAGCAAAGAGCGCCGCCGCCAGAACAACGAAACTGAGCACTACCCCCAGCGTGTACGCCAGGCCATAGGCGAACGCCTGCCCGCGGGTTTGCCCGGCGTGCTTGAGCAAAGAGAACACCTTCAGCGAAAGCACCGGCAACACGCAGGGCATGATATTCAGGATCACCCCCCCGAGAAACGCGAGCAGCAGCCAACCGCCTAGACCCCACTGCAACAACTTGCCCTCCCAGCCGCTTGCATAAACCTGCATCTCCGGAGCCGCTACGGCGGACGCTAGCTCCACTTCCCATGCCTGCCCATCCAACTCAAGCACCCCTGCCAGCAGTGGCGGCAACTCCCCTTCCAGAACGGGAACCGTCAGTACACCCATGCCGCTTTCCTGGGTGAGCACCTGCGCCGCGTCCGCGTCCACCCAGCCGAATGCCTCCGCGTAAAAATATGCCTCCTTAATTTCTGTATCGGGAATCTGAATACGAATCCCGCCCTCGCCTACTTCATAAACCAAAGGACCGCCGCGCCAGACTTCCGGCAGTGCCGCCCGGGCATCCTCAAAGACCGCTTCTTGCGCAGGGTCGGGCTCACTCGCGTCGGACCGGGGCAAACGGAGTTGAAGCTCCGCGCTGCCGGGAATACAAGCGTTCTCACAGGCCAACCAGGAAACCGTCGCCTTTAGATCCAGTTCGCCGGATAGCGAAGCATCGACCTCGATCGGCACCAGGAGGGTAACCCTACCGCTGTAACCGTAGTTGATAAATCCATCGAACTCGAAACGTTCCGGAACCGGCCACTCCAAAGCCCCCGCCCTGACGCCCGCGGGCAAATCCCAATCCACCGCAATTCCATAGCCACTGCTGCCGGGATTCTTCCAGTAAATGTGCCAATGAGGGTCGATTTCAAAGCGTACCCCCACGTAAAAGCGATCCCCCCCGGCGACGGCCGACGTCTCCGAAATCAAGTCCGCCGCAACAGGCGAGTCCGCCACGGCACTCCTAATACCAGTGGCACCTAAGGAAAGGAGGAGCAGAAATAGAGTTGCAGGAATACGGTAAAACATGGCTGATTAAATACAGTAGATACCTTACTACTCTGAATTGTTCCAGAATGAAAGCAGCCTCGCGCTGTAATGATTCTTACCGCAGTCACGTTTTATTCTCATGCGCTATTTCACCGTTCTACTCCTACTATTACTGATGAGCCCACTTGCCGCATACGAAAGCGCCTTTTCCAAGACCGAAGTGAATGTTCTGGAAATCAAGGAGCTTCCGCCCTGCCGTGTCATTGTAACGCGTTCCGCCAAACCCTACTACGACCGCGTCGATAACCTCTTCCGTCCGCTCTTCAATTACATCAAGGACAACAAGATTGCGATGACCATCCCGGTCGAAGCAGAAATCGATCCGGGTGCGATGTATTTTTATTTGGGGGCCGAAGCGGGGAAACGCGAGCTGCCGCAAACCGAGGAGGTTCAAGTTGAGGAATTTCCGGCCCGTACCGTCGCCAGTATCGGTATTCGCGGTAAATACTCAGAGGAAAATTTCAACAAGGCACGCCTCAAACTTGAAACCTGGTTGGCGGAACAAGCAAACTACAAAGCGACCGGACCCGCGCGCGCCATTTATTGGAATGGCCCGTTCACGCTGCCCGCCTTCAAGCGCGGTGAAATCCACATCCCCGTCAGTCGGGTGCTCTAAGCCCGGGCTTTACAGTCCGCCGTTCCTGTAACAATATTCGGTATGCCCTTGCGAGTAACCCATTACGGCGAACCCATCCTGCGCAAAATCGGTGCGCCGGTGGAAATTTTTGATGCGCGGTTAAAGGAACTTGCCGACGCCATGCTGGAAACAATGTATGATGCCGACGGCATCGGACTGGCGGCACAACAAATCGGGGAAGCCCTCCAAATCTGTGTCCTCGACGTGCGACCCCCCGAAGGCGCGAATATCCATTTTGATTGCCGCTTGGACGATAAAGTCCTCCCGCTTGATGTCGTGATGCCGCTCGCCCTCATCAACCCGCAGGTTGAAATCACTGACCCCAGCCCCGAGGTTTACGAAGAGGGTTGCCTTTCTTTTCCCGCAGTCAATGGACGCGTCACCCGTCCTGCAAGGGTGCGGTGCCGCTTTCAGGATCTAACGGGCGAGCCACATGTCATCGAGGCGAACGGTTTGCTCGGGCGCTGTATCCTGCACGAGGTCGATCACCTTAACGGAGTTCTCTTTATCGATCAGATGGATAAAAGTGATCTGAACAAAAACGCTACGCGCATCAAGCAACTGAGGCGGGCTTCCCGCGATTTCCTAAAGGGGAAATAGTGTCGCGCTAGTGCGGGCTTGGGACGCGTGCGCGCGGCACATCCCGCGCATCAAAATGCAAAATATATTTCTCGGCGAAATAGGGATCCTTCAGCTCCGCCTCTAAATCGATCGTGCGGCGCGGCTCAATCCCGACCGCGGCATATTCCGCCGCCAGATCGCCGCCCTTCCAATAGAGCACCCCATTCGGCAGGGAATTGCGCTGCCCGCGCCGCAAGTTGCCTTTGATCCAGCTGAAATACTCCGGCAAATTCTTTACGGCACGACCGGTGATAAAATCGAATTCCCGCTGAATGGACTCCGCCCGCGCCTGCCGCGCCACCACATTGCGCAAACCCAGTCGCTCCGCAATATCCTGCACCACCGCGACCTTCTTGCCGATGGAATCCACCAGCGTGAACTGCGCCTGCGGATAACAAATCGCCATAATCAAACCCGGGAAGCCCCCACCCGTTCCCACATCCATGACCCGCGCGCCCTGCATGAGTTGCAGATGGTTCGTGATCGCGAGGCAGGGTGCAAGGTGCCGCGACTCCAAATGCTCGATGTCCTTTCGAGAGATCAAGTTGATCTTTTCATTCCACTCCCGCACGAGCACCGCCCATTCAATGAGCAGCTGCTGTTCAACATTTGACAAAACAGGAAATAACTTCATTAGACGATCCATAAATTACTTTACACTATAGGGTAATTATGCCTTGTTTTTATTATATGAAAAATCGTTACATATTAATACTTGTCCTTTTTCTGCTCAACCTGTGTGCAGAGGCAACGAATAAGTGCATTATTCAATTCGATAATGATTTGTTTTTCGACATAGATCAGGACTATACCAATGGCACCCGGATAGCCTTTATGAGAGAGAATAAGGATCAAGCCATAAAAGAAAACGCGCTACAAAAGGGACTGCACAAGCTGAGTGGGGCAGACTCTGAGACGGAACTAGGCCAATTTCGCACTCGGGGCGATGGTATAAGACGTTATGCCTGGGGAACCGGTCTGACACAGTTGATGTTTACGCCCAAAGACAAATCAGCCAAAGTCCCCCCTTACGGAGAACGCCCTTTTGCGGGTTGGCTGGGTCTGGAATTTTCGCTGCATACAAAAAATAATCAATCGGTAAGTAGTGTTACCTTCTCGGTTGGTACAACCGGCAAGTCCAGCTTTGCCCAAAAAACCCAGAATTGGATTCATAAAAATATATCGAACAGCCAACTCTACCATGGCTGGGATAGCCAGGTACCACAAGAAGTGACCTTTAACCTTCATTTTGACCATAAGCATAAGCTACCGATTGATCAGATAACAGAAAACATTCCTCTGAAACTTGACGGCTATTATGAGTGGGGAGCTGCGGTGGGAAATTTCCAGACCAATGGATATTTGGGCCTTCTCCTGCGCGCTGGTTACAACTTGAGCGCCTCATACAGCACCCCACGCGTGCAAATTGGCAGCTACGCCCATGACCTTTTCCGCGAGGAGGATCCCCGCAAGAATCGTTTTTCCTTTTACACATATGCTGGATGTCGTGGAACCGGTGTGCTTCATGACATCACCCTCAATGGTCCTTTATTCCGCGATTTTAAATATGAGGTTGAAACAAAAGCCTTTGTTGGCGAAGCCCTTTTGGGTTATGGTTTGAGTTGGCGACATTTTGAACTTTCCCATTCTTTCACACACCGAACTCGCGAGTTCAAAAGCCAAAAGAGAAAACACCCTTTTGGTTCCGTGCTGCTCCGCTTCGACATGCCATTTTGATCATGAGGATTTATGAAGTGTTGGCTTGAAACGTATCAAGCTATCCGTGTGCGTTTTTAAGTAAGTGCGCCAGACGCCCATACCCTCGACCAATAAAGCTACGCACCCCCAAGACGTGATCGAAAGCTCCCCACTCGGCGAGCCCCGAAAATAACAGGGCTATTTTTCCGCCGCCTCTTTTTTGGACTCCGTCGCGTCTTTGTCAGTCGCTTCTGCGTTCATTCAGGGCTTTACAGAATATTTCTTGGCAATATTTTATATTTCATGAAGACCACTTTAAATATTCCAAACGAACGCATGGACGCCTTATTGCAGGCGACACAGGCGAAGACGATGACGGAAGCGGTCAACCGGGCAATTGAGCATTACATTCATCAAGAACGGGTTAAAGCAGTCTTGGCATTGGAGGGAAGCTGCCCGGATTTCATGACGGCAGAGGATCTCGCCTCGCTGCGTGGGCTTGAGTTAGGGGAGGATTCCGGGGTGAGCAAGTCATGATTCTAGTCGATACATCTGCCTGGATTCGTTTCATCAATCCAAAGTATCGCGCGCCGGAAAATGCCCAGTTGCGAACTTGGATCGAAAGCGGCGAGGCGGCCTTGTGCGAGATGGTCTGTCTGGAATTGCAAAGCGCCAACCCTGCCGAAAACAAGATGGTTGAGCTGCTGCGCCAGACCCTGCCCCGCCTGGATCATACCGAGGGAGTTTGGAACCTGGCGGGTGAACTCTCCCGCGCCAGCCGCAAGCGCGGGAGACCCGTCCCCAATTCTGACATCCTGATCTTTGCGACCGCACGCTACCACGAGTGTACCCTCTTCCATGATGATAAGCATTACAACTGGCTCGCCGAGATTGGGCTGCCCTAGCGTAAAACGCTTTGGGAATTGACATATCAAGATATCATGATGCGTTGATGTTTAATTATGCCCTCCACTAATAAACCACTCACCGCGAAAGGACAGCAACTCGCAAGCTTGCTGGAGGAACGCATTGTCTTTCTTGACGGGGCGATGGGCACCATGATTCAGCAACATTCGCTGGGGGAGGCGGACTTCCGGGACGAAAGCCTCGCCGATGCGCCCGGCAATTTAAAAGGAAATAACGATCTGCTCAGCATCACCCGCCCGGAAATTATCGAGGAAATCCACCGCGACTTCCTCCTCGCCGGTTCGGACATCATCGAAACCAACACCTTTTCCGGCACCACCATCGCCCAGGCGGACTACGGACTGGAAAGCCGCGTGCGCGATATCAATCTGTGCTCTGCCCAGCTTGCGCGCAAAATCGCCGACGAAATAGAGGCGCAAGAGGGTCGGCCCATCTTTGTCGCGGGCGCGATTGGTCCGACGAACCGCACCGCCTCGATGTCTCCGGATGTGAACCGTCCGGAATACCGCGCCACTAGTTATGAGGAATTGCGCCAAGCCTACTACGAACAAGTCGAGGCACTTGTGGAGGGCGGCGTTGATCTCCTCCTGCCGGAAACGGTCTTTGACACTCTAAATTTAAAGGCCTGCCTCCATGCGATTGAGGATTTCTTCGACACCCGCGATGAGCGCCTGCCGGTCATTATCTCGGTCACGATTACGGACCAATCGGGTCGCACCCTCTCCGGTCAAACCGTGGAGGCCTGCTGGAATTCCATCCGCCATGCCAAGCCGCTTTGCGTGGGCCTGAACTGTGCGCTTGGGGCGGACCTCATGCGGCCCTTTTTGCAGGATCTTTCGCGGGTCGCGGATTGCTATGTACATGTCTACCCGAACGCCGGGTTACCGAATCCCCTCGCTCCGACCGGCTACGACGAAACCCCCGATCATACCGGCAGCGCGGTGGGCGGGTTTGCGAAGGATGGCCTCGTCAATCTCGTTGGTGGCTGCTGCGGTACGACCCCAGACCACATCCGTGCAATGGTGCGCGAAGTGAGCCAATACCCGTCCCGCCCCCTTCCCCGGCTTCCCGAACGGCAACGCTTCAGCGGGCTCGAAGCCTTTAATCACGCCATCGGCGACAGCTTTGTCATGGTGGGAGAACGCACCAACGTCACCGGTTCCCCCCGCTTCAAGAAAATGATTACCAACGATGACTGGGACGGCGCCCTCGCGGTGGCCGCTCAGCAGGTTGAAAACGGCGCCAACCTGATCGATGTGAATTTTGACGAGGGCTTGCTCGACTCCGAGGCCTGCATGACCAAGTTCCTGAATCTCATTGCCTCCGAGCCCGCCATCGCGCGGATACCGATTATGATCGACAGCTCCAAATGGTCGGTTATCGAGGCGGGTCTCCGCTGTGTGCAGGGTAAGTGTATCGTCAATTCCATCAGCCTTAAAGAGGGTGAAGCGACCTTCCTGGAACAGGCGCGGCTTTGCCGCCGTTACGGCGCGGCGGTTGTGGTGATGGCATTTGATGAAAAGGGACAGGCCGCCACCCGCGCAGACAAGGTGCGCATTTGCTCCCGCGCTTACAAGCTCCTCGTCGAGCAGGCAGGGCTCGACCCCAATGACATCATTTTTGATCCGAACGTCCTCACGGTCGCCACCGGAATGGAGGAACACAACAACTACGCCGTCGATTTCATCGAGGCGGTGCGTGAAATCAAGGCGGCTTGCCCCGCGGCGCGCACCAGCGGCGGCGTCAGTAATATTTCCTTCTCCTTCCGTGGCAACAACCCGGTTCGCGAGGCGATGCACGCCGCCTTCCTCTACCATTCCATCGAAGCCGGCCTCGACATGGGTATCGTCAACGCGGGCATGCTGGAAATCTATGAGGAGATCGAACCGGAGCTCTTGAAGAAAGTGGAGGACGTGCTCCTCAACCGCCACCCGGAAGCGACCGAAGCCCTCATTACCTTTGCGGAAACCGTCAAGGATAGCGGCAAAAAGGAAGACGACTCCGCCAAGCTGGCATGGCGCGAAGGCACCGTCGAGGAACGCTTGGCACATGCCCTCGTGAAAGGCATTGTTGATTTTATCGAACCCGACACCGAAGAGGCGCGTCAACAACTAGGGCGTCCGCTGGAAGTCATTGAAGGGCCGCTGATGGACGGCATGAAGATCGTGGGCGATCTCTTTGGCGCGGGGAAAATGTTCCTCCCGCAAGTCGTGAAGAGCGCGCGGGTGATGAAGCGGGCGGTCACCTACCTCACGCCTTATCTCGAAGCGGAGAAGGCGGAAAACCCCAATGCCCGCAGTCAGGGCAAGTTCCTGATCGCGACCGTGAAGGGCGATGTGCATGACATCGGCAAGAACATCGTGGGGGTGGTCCTCGCCTGTAATAACTACGAAGTCAAGGATCTGGGTGTGATGGTGGATTGCGATACGATCCTGAAGGAGGCGGAGGCATGGGGCGCGGATATCGTGGGCTTGTCGGGCCTGATAACCCCCTCGCTGGATGAAATGATTTATGTGGCGCAGGAGATGCAACGGCGCGGCTTCAAACAACCCCTTTTAATTGGTGGCGCCACGACCAGCGCGGCACATACCGCCATTAAGATTGCTCCCCATTACAACCAGCCCGTGATTCGCGTGGGTGACGCCTCCCTTGCCACGGGCGTCTGCAATAGCCTCCTGAATCCCGATAAAAGCGAGGCCTACATCGCTCAAGTCAAGGAAGAGCAGTCCGTGCAACGCGCACACTTTGAAGCGAATCAGGGGAAAACCGAGTTCCTCACGCTGGAGGAGGCGCGCGCCAAACGCTTCACCTGCGACTGGGAACAAGCGGAGCTCAAAACTCCCAATGCGATTGGCATCACGGTTGATGACGCCATCGACCTGGAAACCCTGAGTGAGTACTTCGATTTCTCTCCTCTCTTCTGGACCTGGGGACTCAAGGGCATTTATCCCCGCATCCTGCAACACGCCACCTATGGCGAACAGGCACGCTCCATCTTGAGCGACGCGAAGGCCATGCTGGAACGAATCATCAAAGAGAAGCGTTTCCGCGCCCGCCGCGCGGTGGGCATCTTCCCGGCAAACTCAGACGGTGACGATATCGAGATCTATGCGGACTCCTCGCGTAGTGAGATTTTGAATACATTGCACACCCTCCGCCAACAGAAACGCAAAACGCAGGACGGCGCCTACTTCGCGCTTTCCGATTTTGTGGCACCCAAGGATTGCGGTCAAGTGGATGCCTGCGGTGCGTTTGTCTGCAGCATTGAAGGGGTCGATGCCTTTGCAAAGGAATTTGAGGACGCGCAGGACGACTACAATGCCATTATGGTAAAGGCGATCGGCGATCGCTTTGCAGAAGCCCTCGCAGAACAAACGCATGCGCATGTGCGCAAGGAGCTCTGGGGCTACGCGCCCGACGAGGATCTCGACAACGAGGCTTTAATTATGGAGCGCTACCGAGGCATCCGCCCCGCCGCGGGTTACCCCAGCCAGCCCGACCACACCGAGAAGGCGCTCATCTGGGAACTGCTCGATGCGGAACAAACCACCGGCGCGACCCTCACTGAAAATTTTGCGATGTCCCCCGGCAGTTGCGTCAGCGGGCTCTACTTCGCCCACCCCGAGGCAAAATACTTTCAGGTGGGGCCGATCCAGAAGGATCAGGTGGAAAGCTACGCGGAACGCAAGGGGCTCGCACTGGAAACGTGCGAGAAGTGGCTCGCTCCCAATAAAGCTTACTAGTCCGGGCAAAAAAATTGGGCGACCCACATTGCGGAGCCGCCCAATCGAAAGGTTCTTGAAAGTGCTTTAACTAGAAGGGATAGACTGCGGAGAAGGTCCAGCGATCGTCAAAGAGATTGCTGCTGTCGGAAATCTCGCGCTCATAAGCGGCGCGAATCGAAACGTCGTTCTCAAAGGGGCGCAATTCCGCACCGAGAGCGGCAGTCCAAACATCCTCGTCCTCACCGGAACCGAGGCTAATGGCGTCCATGCCAGAAAAACTTGCTAAGCCGGTCCCGTTATCATTAGTGACCATGTAGCCATTAATTTCAAAGACGGGGCTGATCCATTCGGCCAGGTAGTAATCACTGTGAAAATGGAAAGTCAGCATGTCGGAACTACCGGCAGCACCCTGCCCCTGATCCACCGCAATGAGGTAGTTGATGGTGGCACCCAGATGGAGTTTTCCAAATGACTTGTTCTCGGAAATCCAAATGCGCAATTCATCGGTATTATTATAAACCGACTCCTCGCCCCAACCGAACTCATAACCAATGCCGACCGCGAGGTGGTATTCCTTTGCCCAGTCCTGCACAAAGGCATATTTAAGACCTAGCGCGATGTCATTCCAGCCGTCCTGACCATTCAGCGGGCCGCCCGAGAAACGGGTGTAACCGTCTTTGTAAGCGACGAGTTGGAGTTGCTCCGTCAAGGCGACCCGCACTTGCAGGGCTGCCACCGTCACCTCGCCACCGACAGAGTCGAGTTCATGATTCAAATACCACGCCCGCAGGTCACTGGTCACGAAAGAGTCCTCATGGTAGTAAGGAGCAGTAAGAGGAGCGACGGTGCGTTGCTCGGGAGCAAGTGTACGAACTTGTTCACCAAAGGCAACATAGCCCGATTGCGCAAACAAAGCAGCTCCCGCAAGGAAACCACCGATGAGAATTAAGGTATTGGTTTTTTTCATAATAATAGCTTCTTTCGACTTTTGCTGGCTTAATAACCCTATGTCAATATGGATTTAATAAATCAGATATAAAAATAAGCGGGGGCGGCGGTGCGTTTTTTGCTTCACTCCAAGGCTTCGTGCGGTAAGCCTCTGATATTCACCGTCATGACTCTTTTCCAAGCCACACTTTTTACCGGAATTGCTCTGGTCGCCTTTGGTGCTCACTTCCTTTGGCACGGCATGCGCAGCGAGCCTGCCATGAAAGCATTCCCCCGCTCGCAACTCGCGGCGATCCTCCTCTTTGGTGCGGCCAGCGCATGGTTCCTGTATCATGTTTGGCACTTGGGGCCCGCGGATTTTGGAAACTATCGCGAGCTTCTCTTTGCCCTCTTCGGGCTTTCCGCGCTGGGGGCCTTTTATTTTGTCCCGGACTTCCTCGCAGTCAGAGGGTTTGCCGCCCTGCTCCTACTCACCGCCAATCCATTATTGAAGGCCGCCTATATGCAAGACCCCACCTCGCGGCTCTTGCTGGTGAGTTTTGTATACCTCGCAATTCTGTTTGCCCTCGTTATGGGCGCGAGCCCCTACCGGATGCGTGATTGCATCGACTGGCTCTATCGGAAAGCGACCCGACCACGCCTCTTTGGCGCCTGTTTTGTTTTTTATGGCTGCGTGCTGGTCGCCGCCGCCCTCACCTACTAGCAACGTGCATTCGGCAAAGGACACGCCCGCCCGCCTCCTGATTGTCTCTGGTCCCGCCGGAAGCGGGAAAACTACGGTCTGCGAAAACCTGCTCCGGGTGGAATCCCATCTGGAGCGCGTCATTACCGCAACCACCCGCCCCCCTCGCGGCAATGAACAGGACGGGGTCGATTACCATTTCCTAAGCAGCGCGGACTTTGAGGCTAAGCTCACTACTGGGGATTTTTATGAACATGCCCGCGTGCACGGCAACTACTACGGCACCTTGAAACAAGTCGTGCAGGATAAACTGCGGGCGGGAATCAATCTCCTCCTCAATATCGACGTGCAGGGCGCGGCGAGTTTCCGTGCCACCGCGGAAGACGATGCCCTCCTCGCGGGGCGACTGACAACGGTCTTTATCATGCCCCCCGGTTTGGAAGCCCTCAAAGAACGACTGGAAGGACGCGCCACCGACAGCGAAGCGGAGGTGCAGCGACGGCTTGAAGTTGCGAAGGACGAAATACTGGAAGCGGGGAATTACGACCACATCCTTCACAGCAGCACCCGCGAGGCCGACCTCGCCGCCCTGCAGGCAATCTATCGCAAGCCCTAGAATCGGGTTTCCCGAGAGTTATTCGGCATTGCCCTGAACGCGGTGACGCAGCATCTTTTTTCCTATGTCCAACGGCCTGCGATTCACAAAAGAGAGCCTGCTTACACGCTTGAGCTGGGATCAAATTGATTCGGAATATCTCCGTCAACTAGTAGGCCTTGCCAAGATTGAAGATCTCGCCGGGGCGGGACTGGCGGAACGTCCCGCACAACTGGGCGATGTCACCAGCGCCCTTATGCCGGAGGACGTCCGTGGCGCCGCCCAATTGACCGCCCGCGAAAGCATGACCCTGAGTGGTCTGAGTCTGGTGGAACTCGTGCTCGCCGCTTACGGTGAGGGCTGTTCCTTTGAGCCCCGCCAAAAAGACGGTGCCGCCCTCAAGCCCGGAGATGCCATCGGGATCCTCTCGGGACCCGGACCGATTCTCCTGCAGGCAGAACGCGTGCTCCTCAATTTCCTCCAACACCTATCCGGGATCGCGACCGAAACCCGCCGCTATGTCGAGGCCCTCGCGGACTCCCCCACCACCCTGCTCGACACCCGCAAGACCTTGCCTGGTTATCGGGTGCTGCAGAAATACGCCTGCGCCTGCGGAGGGGGCCACAACCACCGGATGGGGCTCTTTGACCGCGTCATGTTCAAGGATAACCACCTCGCCCTCACCGGGGCCAAGCTTACCGAGACAGTAGCGCTCGCGCGCCGCATCCATCCGCAACTCCCCGTTGAGGTCGAAGTCGATACCCCCGATCAAATTGAACCCGCCCTTGCCGGTGGCGCCGACATCCTCCTGCTCGACAACTTCAGCCCCGAAGCCCTGAAAGCGGCCGTGATTCAAATCGATGGCCGGGCCTGCACCGAAGCCAGTGGCGGCATCACCCTTGAGACCCTTCCGCAAATCGGTACACTCGGGCTCGATTTTATCTCGACCGGTGCGCCGGTGCATCAAAGCACCTGGAAGGACATCGGCCTTGACTGGCTCTAGTTTTAATTCGCAATGCCCACAGCTCCTTCCAGTGAATACCGCCACCTGAGCGCCCGACCGGATGAATGCCGCGTCCTGCGCGCCCTCCTCGATGCGGAGGAAGGCTTTGTCTCCGGCAGTCAACTCGCAGAGGACATGGGGCTTTCCCGTCCGGCAGTCTGGGGAAAAATCAAAAAACTGCAGGAAGCGGGCTTTGAGATTGAGGCGGTTCGCAACCGTGGCTACCGACTGACCGCGCAAGCGGACGTGTTGCACCCGGCGCTCCTGCAACTCGCCGCAGAGGATCAGGGTCTTGAGATGGACTGTCTTTATTTCCCGGTGCTCGACAGCACCAACAATGAAGCCGAGCGACAAATTGCGAACGGGCGCCGCGGCCCCTTTGCGGTGCTCTCCAGTTGCCAGACCAAGGGCCGGGGACGCCTCGGACGCGAATGGTTCAGCGGGTCCGCCGAGAACCTCTACCTAACCGTCACCTACGAACCACGCCTACCCGCTCAAAAACTCCAGCACTTTACCCTGTGGTGCGGGATCCTGCTCTGTCGCATCCTGCGTCAGGAACTCCCTGAATCTGAGCTACAAATCAAGTGGCCCAACGACCTTCACTGCGAGGGTCGCAAATTCGCGGGAATGCTCACCGAGGCCAAACTGGATGCCGATGGACTGAAGGCCCTCTTTTTCGGGCTCGGCCTCAATGTCAACAGCAACCCCATGAATTTGCCCAAAGCACTGCGCAAGCGCGCCACCAGCCTGCATGCCATTAGCGGAAAAGAACTCCCCCTGAACACCCTTGCGATCCGTGCCCTTAAGGCGATTGAGGAAGCCTATGCCATTTGTATCAAGAATCCTGATACAAATAGTGATGCGTTACTGGAAGCCTGGGAACCATTTGATTGCCTCTATGGACGGGAAGTGGTTGCGGAACACGCCGGACAAACGATTTGTGGCATCGCAGGTGGCATCGATTCCAGCGGGGCTCTTCTCTTAAAAACCCCGGACGGGAAGCAACAAGTCATTCGAGCAGGCGACGTAACCCTCAGCCAATTCTAGATCCACGCGATATGAAAACTCTATGCATCGACATCGGCAACACCAGCAGTCACTACGGCTTGGTTGACGGCGAAACCGTTAGCCATGCCGGAGACATTCCGACCGCCGAATTAAGCCTGCTAAGCGAACGCGCCATCGCCACCCTCCAACCCTTGCTCGAGACCGCCGACCGCTCCGCCTATTGCTCGGTTGTCCCCAGTATTAACCTATTACTTGAGACTCGATTAAAGGCCGCCGGAAAGCCCTGCCTCCACCTGACTGCCGATAATTGTGGCGGGCTCACGATTCACTACCCCAAACCAGAGGAAATTGGAGAGGATCGACTCGCCAACGCCCTCGCCGCGCAGACCTATCACCGCACCCCCGCCATCGTCATCGACCTCGGCACCGCTGTCACTTTTGATATTATAAGCAGCCAGGGTTACGAGGGAGGCATCATCGCGCCCGGACTCGGCTTGATGACCCGTTACCTCCACGAACAGACCGCACTCCTACCGGAACTCAAGCCCGAAGACCTCGTACAAGCCGAGGGTGCGATTGGGAAATCCACCCGTCATGCCATGCAACTCGGGGTCGCAATCGGCTACTCCGGGATGCTGGACGCCCTATGTGATCGCGTTATTGCGGAACTCCGGGAACCCGAAGGCGTGGATCCCCTCATTCTAACCACCGGCGGCAGTACGGCGAACCTCACCAGCGACTGGGCGACCCGCGCGCAATTTGTCCCGCACCTCACCCTGCAGGGTTTGGCGGCGGCATTTGCACAAGGATTTGCTACCAGCTAAATACCTTAATGGCTTTCATCGCCTTAAAGTGCGCGTCGCGGCTGATGACCGGGAGGTCGTATTCGAGGGCAAGCGCAGCAATCCAGATATCATTTTGCGGAATAGGCGTTCCTGCAGCACGCAGGTCGTGCCGGATGCGGGCATAAGGCCGGGCACTGGATTCGAGAATAGGCAGAACGGTGCAGATTTTGGAAAATTCTCTAAGGACTTTTTCACGCTCGCGGCGGAAACGGGAAGCTTTCAGACCAAAGCGATACTCACCAATAACGATTACAGGGAGATAGAGTGCGGGGGCTTCGGACAGCTTGCGCACGAGGGCCGGAGCACCATCGAAGAAGGCGGATAAAGCATTAGTGTCGAGAATCATTCCCAGTCTGCGGAATCAACGGTTCCAAAGGCCTCCTCAATACCTTCCATCACACAGGTTGTATCTTCAGGGTCTGAGAAAATGCCGGCATAGCGCATCCAGGGCTGTTCATCCTGAGCAGATTCACTCGCGGAGAGCCGAGCCTCCAGGGCAGCCTTCATGAAAGCCGTCATGGTCTGTCCCTGCTGGGCGGCAGTCATTTTAGCCCGGCGCAATAAGCTGTCCGGCAACTCAATCGTGGTCTTCATTAAACCACAACAACCCATAAATATGGGCCTGTCAAGCGGCTCCCACTTAACGTCGTCTGCCCTTGGCGAGTTTCTGCGCGATCAGGAAGGTGACTTTTTGT
>JBELLU010000028.1:0-24046 GCA_042096455.1 Opitutia bacterium | reverse complement strand
AGGTTTATTTTGGTCGGGGTGACAGGATTCGAACCTGCGACCCTCTGGTCCCAAACCAGATGCGCTACCAGGCTGCGCTACACCCCGTTCCAAAGGCTCGTACGTTCAAGGTTTTGCGCGCAAGTGTCAATCCTGATTCCACCTAGGCGGGTATTAAATGCGCTTTCATCTCGCGCACGGCGGGTTCGATTCCAACGGTGAGGGCGCGGCTGATGATGGAATGCCCGATGTTGAGTTCGTGCAGGTGGGGAATGCTGAGAATTTCGGGGATGTTGGTGTAATTGATGCCGTGGCCGGCATTGACGACGAGCCCGAGGGCGTGGGCTTGTTCGGCGGCGCGAACTAATTCTGCGAGGGTTTCGGCACGGCCTTCGTGATAGTAGGCATTGGCATAGGCTCCGGTGTGCAATTCAATCCAGGGACTTTTCAAGGCTGCCGCCATCTCAATTTGCGCGGGGTGTGGGTCAATAAAAAGACTGGTTGCGATCCCGGCTTCGCTCATGGCGGCGACCACTTCGCCGACGCGCTGGCTTTGACCCACAATATCGAGACCGCCCTCGGTGGTGATCTCTTCGCGGCTCTCGGGCACGAGGCATACGGAGTCCGGCTTGAGCCGCAGGGCGTAATCAATCATTTCCTGCGTGCATGCCATCTCCAGGTTGAGACGGGTGCGTATGAGGGCGCGGGCGCGTTCGACGTCGGAGTCCTGCACGTGGCGGCGGTCCTCGCGCAAATGCATGGTGATGCCGTCGGCTCCCGCCTGTTCACAGAGGAGGGCAAAGGCGACGGGATCGGGCTCGACTTCGTCACCGTGATCGAGCGGGTGCGCGCGGTATCGCGCCTGCCGCACGGTTGCGCAATGGTCGACGTTGACGCCGAGTAGGATTTTATCCTGCGTTGAACTCATAATAACATGCTAGCGGGCATCCCAAAGACATCAAGACCAAGGGGCCGTTTATTCAGCTGGAGCAGCACTGGGAGCCTGCCCAAGGGTGCCGTCGTCGGTGCGGAAAGGAGTCACCGGGAGGCCGTTGCGATCAAAGAGATTGAGAACGGGGTTCTCCGCCCAACCGTACCGCACCGCAACCGGTTCGGCGATCTCAGGACTTGAAACCACCACCTGATTTTTGCCCTCGATACGAGCCTTTGCCCAGCGAAAGACGCCATCGCTTCCGGCAATGGCGAAGCCTTTGACTTCAGGTACATCAAATGCGTAAAGACCACCAGCGCTGACGTGATCGAAGGTGAGCCTTGCCTCGCCATTCTCGATGCGCATTCCGGAAAAGCGCGGGCTTTCCGAGGCAATGTTGTAGCCATAATCCTTGGCGAGGGCATGGCGCGCGAGGCGGTCGCCCACCGTGCGCTTGTTGCGGGGGTGGATATCGCGACCCTCGCCAATATCAATAATAACGGCTTGTCCGGTATTGGGAAGCGCGAGGGTGTTGGTTTGGGCTTCGCGCAATTCCGCCCACGATGAGTTCTGCTGGGGTTCGGCTTGCTCCCCTCTGAAGTCTGCGAGTTGCACCCAGTAGAAGGGGAAGTCGCCTTGTTCCCAATGATCCCGCCAAGTGGAAATCATGAGCGGAAAGAGCTGGTTGTAGGCCGCGGCGCGACCGGCGTTGCTCTCGCCCTGATACCAGATGACCCCGCGAATGCCGTAGCCGATAATGGGATGGAGCACGCCGTTGTAGAGATTGGCGGGGCGATGTTGTCCGGTTCGTAAATCGTTGGGCCAAGGCGCGCGGCCCTTGCGACCATTTGCTTTCCATTCTTCAAAAAGAGCGACCTTTTTGGCATGCACTGCGTCGGTGTAAGCTGCGATCTTGGCATCCCACTCAGCGAGATAAGCATCGGAGTGACCGTCCGCCTCAAGGACATCGCGGGGCACCCAGGCCTCCGCGGCGGATCCACCCCAGGCGTTATCAATCAGCCCAATCGTTACTCCAAGCGCCTGCTTCAAGCGTTGCCCAAAGTGGTAACCCACTGCCGAAAATTCCGCGGCTACCGCGGGGCTTGCGTGCTCCCATTGGCCTTTGAAATCATCCTGCGGAATCTGGGTGCCAACCTGTGGAACCGAAATCATGCGGATCATAGGCTCATCCGCGAGCGGGATTTCCAAATCGCCACCATCGCTATTACTCAAAGTCCATTGCATATTGGACTGCCCCGAGCAGAGCCAAACCTCCCCGATCATGACGTCCTCAAAACGCAGGCTGTTGTCGGCCTGCACTTCCAATACGTGCGGACCACCAGCAGGCATGGCGCGGAGCTTGATTTCCCAACGACCCTCGGGACCGGCGTAAGTGGCGTGGCTTTGGCCATTGATTTTGACGATGATTCGCTCACCGGGATTCGCCTTGCCCCATACCGGATTGAGCTGGTCGCGTTGCAGTACCATATGGTCGCCAAATATATTTGGCATTTTGACCTCCGCAAAAAGCAGATTCGCCACGAAAAGAATAATGCAGGAATGAAGAATCGGGGATTTCATAATTTATGGGGTGCTTTGGTTGATGTTAGAGTGAAACTCTTACCATTTAGCGACGATGAATAAAGAAGAAACCGTCAAAGGCTCTGACAGTGGCTTTAGTAAAATCGCTAAAGTTGACGCCATTGATCGAACTGTATACAAATCTTCCATGAAACAATCCCCAATGAGTCGGCCTTTTCTGTATATCGCACTGCTAATGCTTTGCATGACAAACCCAGCGTTTGCGGTCGATATCCTCGTTAAAGCCTCCGCACGCGAGGACTACATACGACCGGTCGACGAGGCGGGCAATGCCAAGAGCGAAACTTATACCTTTTTGAAGGGGAAATACTACCCCTATGAATACGAAGACCCGGAGGATGAGATTCAGTTTGAGGAAGTCGCCTACGCCCTCAAAAAAGAACTGACTGCCAAGAACTACGTGATGTCCGAGGATCCCATGAAAGCGGATTTCATCCTGGTGGTTCACTGGGGACAGACCAACTCAAACCCCGATGTTGAATACTTTGACCTCGCGGTCGACGCCGAGGATCCCTTTGACCCAATGGCAGAACTGGATGCCCATGAAGCCGACAAACAAGCACGTGAAAATGCGAAAATCATCGGAGCCACCTCCATGTACGACATGCATGTTTATTCGCTCAAGCGCCAGCAACTCGAAGAGGCCGCCCGCCATGACCGTTATTTTGTGAATGTGATGGCGCTCTCCATCGAAGAAATCCGTTATCGCACCGACAAGGAAGTCATGCCTCGCCCGCTCTGGACGCTCCAACTGAGCCTGCCCACCGGGCGCGCTGAACCCACCGAAGCCTTTGGAACCCTCGCCAAAACCGCCGGACGCTATTCCGGTGAAAATCTCCTCAATGCCGACTTTATCCGCGAGAAGGAAAAACAGGGCATCGTGCGTATCGGCAAACTCGAATTTATCGAGACGATTGATACCGTCGATCCGGCGCCTGAAGAATAAAGTCCGCCCTACTCCGCCGGGCGCCAGTCCAGGAGGGTCACTTGGGGTTTCCGCGAGTTTCGCCAGTAGTTCCACCCGAAGCGCAAAGCCAAATCCACGGGCTGTCCTACCCGCGGCATTGAATCCATCTGCCATGCCACGCCGTCCAGTCCCTGCCCTTCACCGGCCGGCGCCGGTAGTTTAAAACGATAATTGCCCCCGCCCTTGGCAAACGCCAGTGGTGCTGCCTCAAGCGCAATCCCCCGCAATCCAAAAACCGGTTGACGGTTCTCCTGACCAAAAGGCTGCAGGCGATCCAATGATTCCAGGAGACTCGCATTCAAATCACCCGCATCGAGCCACGCCGAGAGCTCCAATTCCGGCTCCGGCAGACCCTCCGGGCAAATACCTGCCAGCGCCTCCATAAAACGCTCGCGAAACGCCTCAATCGCCGACTCGGGTAGAGAAATACCCGCCGCCATCGGATGGCCACCCCAATGCTCCAACAAATCATCGCATTGCTGAAAAACTTGCACCAGGTCGACGCCCGCCACGCTGCGACCCGAGCCTTTCGCCATACTGCCCTCGCGACCCAAAACAACACAGGGCTTGTGAAAACGGCGACTCACCCGGCTCGCGACAATACCGACTACCCCCGGATGCCAGTCCTTGTCGTATAAAATAATTCCCGGCGCATCGGCATAGTGAGTCTCCACATGCGCGGCAGCTTCTCCCGCAATTTTGCGCTCGATTGCCTGCCGTTCGCGATTGGTCGCATCCAGTTCCTGCGCGATGGCACCGCATGCCTTCTCATCGGAACTCAAGAGCAACTCAATCGGTTTACTGGCATCGGCAAGACGCCCGCTGGCGTTGATGCGCGGCGCCAGCTTAAAGGAAATATCGGTGCTTTCCAGCGGTTGGTTGGTCGCCAGCCCACTCACCTGACAAAGTGCCCGAATTCCAGCCCGTCGGTTCGCGCGCAAATGCTGCAAACCATACCAGGCTAAAATACGATTCTCATCCTGCAGGGGTACCAAATCGGCAATCGTACCCATCGCCACCAAATCGAGATAATCCCTTAAATGCAGGGACTCCACCCGTTCATCTTCTGCCTCACGCCGCCGCTTTAAAATTCCGTGCAAAAGTTTAAAAACAAGACCGGCGGTACACAGATTGCGCCAGGGCGCCCCCGCCGTATCATGCACATGCGGATTCACGAGAATGCAATCTTCCGGCACCCCCTCTTTTGCCTGATGATGGTCCACGATGATTACATCCGCGCCCAGTTTTCGCAAATACGAGACCGCCTCGTGTGCATTTGTTCCGCAATCCAGCGCGATAAATAGATCCGGCACCGAGCCGTCCAGCACCCGGTCAATCGCTTCGTGGCTCATGCCATAACCTTCCTCCAAGCGCAGGGGCACGGAAAAACGAGGCTCCATGCCCAGCGAGCGCAGAAGACTAACGAGTTGCACGGTGCTCGTTACCCCGTCGACATCATAGTCTCCAAAAACAACCACCGATTCACCACCCTCCAGCGCCCGCTCAATCCGATCCACCGCAGCCTCAAGATTCGTCAGGGCAAAGGGATCCTCCAAACCTGAAAGTTGCGGCCGCAGGAAACGATCCGCCGCAGCGACCGTCTCAATCCCGCGTTCCACCAATAATTCCGCAATCACCCGATTCAGCCCAAGACCCTGCTCAAGTTCTTTGACCACCGTTGGGTCACATTCATTGGTAGTCCAGTTCATGGTTTGGAATATCGCTCCGCCTCAAGCGCAAAGTATCATAGTAGCCAAAATGAACGAATCGCCGCAAGACCAAACATCCAAATCACCGCCAGAGAACCGGCAAAGCGCTTAAATACCGCTAAACTAGGACTCTTTGCTTTGCCATTCGTAGGTTTTGGGAGTCAATTCCCGCTCCTCGACGTGTCGGCGATCGCCTTTGTGCCACCAGTAGAAAACCGGACTCGCGATGAAAATCGAAGAGAAGGTTCCCGTCAGAATACCAACGATAAAGACGAAAGCGAAGTCATTGATGACCCCCGCTCCAAAAACATAGAGCGAGACCGCCGCCAGCAAAGTGGTCACACTGGTCAGGATTGAGCGCGAGAAAACGCGGTTGATGGCGGTCACAATAATCGCCCGTAAATTCGTGCCGGGGTTCAATTCCAGTTCCTCCCGAATGCGGTCAAAGACCACAATGGTGTCATTGATGGAATAACCCACGATCATCAGAATCGCCGCCAGCATGGGAGCGGTAAATTGACCACTGACGAATATACCAAGGGCTCCAAATAAGACAAAAATCCCGACCGTCATGAGCACGTCGTGCACCGTCGCAACAACCGCTCCGATGCCGTAACCCATCTCGAAACGCAGCGCCACATAGAGCAAAATACCGCCCAGTGCCGCAATCACCGACCAAATCGCATTCCATTGGATGCTGCTCGAAACCGAGGCCCCGATTTGCGTGATCGCTTCTTCCTCAAGCCCCGCATCGGGGAATGCATTTTGCAGACCTTCCAGCACAGCACGGCTTTGGTCAAAACGTGTCTGGATCTTCAGCACTTCTCGCTCTTCCCCGATCAAAGTCTGGTAGACCGGATTGACTTCACCCAAGCCCAATTGCTCCGCAGCGGCGTCGAGTTCACCCCCTTCGATCTTCTCCTCAAAGGCAATCGTCATTTCGTCACCACCGGTAAAGTCGATACCCATGATATTGTCATGATGCATCACCACGCTCACCACGCCTGCCAGCACCAGTGTCCAGGATGCCAAAAAGGCGGGACGGCGGTATTTCAAGAAGTCGATCTTCATTTCACCCAAAAGCTTCAAGCCGAGCACCTGCTTCACGCCGGCGCGGTGAATCAAGAAATCGATCAGGAAGCGCGTGACGACCAGAGCACAGAAAATTGAGGCGCAAATACCGATCGCGAGGGTATATCCGAAACCCTTGACCGGCCCCGTGCCGAGCCAGATCAAAATCGTAGCGGTTATCAAGGTTGTCACGTTGGCGTCCACAATGGTGGAAGTCACTTTCTGGAAAGCGCCCGCCGCGGCATTCTTAATCGATTTGCCGAGCTTCAACTCCTCCCGCAAACGCTCAAAGATCAAAATATTGGCATCGACCCCCATACCCAGCGTCAGCACCAGCGCCGCCACACCTGGCAGGGTCAAGGTCGCACCCAGACTCGAAAGTACACCCAGGACAATCACCACGTTTACTAGCGCCGAAAGCACTGCCACAAATCCGCCGATGAAATAATAGAGGATCATGAACGCCACCACCAGGAGCGCACCCCATTTGACCGCATTCATGGAGCTGTCACGCGCACCCGCCGCCATCGATGGGCCGACTTCATACATCTCGTCGACCCGCAACTCCACTGCGAGCGGATTATTCAAAACATTGGCGAGGTCAAAGGCTTCGCGCTGCGAGAAACCACCGGTGATTTGCGCATTCCGCGAGAGCACCGAATTCACGACCGGGGCAGAATACAACTTCCCGTCCAGCACGATCGCGAGCGGTTTGCCCACCATTTTCTCGGTCACTGCACGCAAAATCTTGGAACCCTCACCGGTCATAACGAGGTTCACCTCAAACGATCCGGTGGTGGATTGCGCTGCAAAGGCATCCTCCACAATTTCTCCGGTGGCCTCCGGTATGCGTTTTACAAAAATCCGGCGTTCCGTGATCTCGCCCGTCATGCGGTCCTCCCGCTCCTCTGCCAGCACTTCATAACCCACCGGGTAATCCTTTAATGCGGTGGTGTATGGATCCAGAGTTTCATGAACCGCGCGAAATTCCAAACGTGCGGGCTTCTTGATAACATCGATGATCTCGGGGTTCTGCTTGGTCGAGGCGCCCGGCATTTGAATTTCGATAGCGTCCTTGCCGCGCGGACGAATCACCGGTTCCGCCACGCCGGAACCATCCAAGCGATCCGCCATAATTTCAATCGCATCTTCCAATTGCTCCGCCTGCTCGTAACTGCTCAGCTCGCTTTGCGCAGATTCGTCAATTTTCATCGTCACACCCACGCCGCCCTTCAGGTCCAGACCCAAACGCAACTGGCTCTGCGCGCTGCTCAACAAATGCTTCAGGAGCACATCGTTCCGTTTGTTGCGGTTCGCGATGTCGCGCACTTCAATCTCTGGGAAAAATGCCGCGTAGTCGATTTCCTCTTCAACCCCAAGTTCACGCAGCGCCACAAACAAGGACTTCGATTCCCCCGATGCAACCCGCGACTCCGCCCGTGACATCAATCCATCAAAGGCGTCCAGCTCGGCGGTCGCTTGATCCCGAATGTAATCCTCAAAGGGCCGGTCCTGCAAAGGGGTGATGCTGATAACGCACCACCATAGGATGAGGGCAGTTAAACTGAATTTCCAAAGAATATTACCGGACATGGTCGAGGCCTGCTTGGGGTTATGGATGCTGTGCTAGAAAAATACTACTCGGCGCTATCGCCGGAACTGACGCGACTGCCAACCGATTGCTTGGTGAGCTCGATTTTCACGTTATCCGCGATCCGCAGCACGAAGCTGTTCTCTTTCACATTGGTAATGGTGCCGTGAATGCCACCGCTCGTGATGATCGCGTCCCCGCTTTTCAGCTCGGTGATCATTTTATCGTGCGCCTTTTGGCGTTTGCGCTGTGGCGCGATGATCAGGAACCACATACCCGCAAAAAGCAGGATCAAGGGAAGAAACTGAGCAATACCGGCACCTGAAGCAGCTTGTGCCAGCGGAAGGAAATTTGAAAAGGAAGAATCTATCATTTGCTTAAGGGTTGAAAAGCGGAAGATGCAAGATCACTCCCCCGCAAATGGCAAGCCTTCAAACCACTTGCATATTAAAGGCTGATTCCCAGCGCTAGGAGGATTCCATAAAGCGCCACAACCCGACCCGCATTGCCCAATGCCACCCCAAAAGCAGCGCGACCCGAGGTTCTGCGCAGACCCCTGCTCAAAATAAAACTCCAGCCGCAGGGCAGCAATGCCAACAGAACACCCACCCCATAACCCCGCATCCACAGCCAAACCACCACCGATGCCGCCAACGATGCCGAAAAATAAGCGAGCATCCGCCCAAAATCGCGTCCAAGGCGTACCAATAAGGTCCGTTTTCCCGCCGCCCGGTCCGCCTCTAAGTCGCGGTAATTATTCACCACCAAGATGTTATTGGTCAAAAAGCCCGAACCCAGCCCTAGGAGGAGCGCATCCCAAGAAGCCCCGCCCGCCTGCACATAGTAGGTGCAAAGCACCGCCACAATCCCGAAGAAGAAAACCACCGCGACATCCCCCCAGCCGTGGTAGGCGAGCGGATAAGGCCCACCGGTGTAACACCAGGCGGCGCTCACACACACAAGCCCCACCACCAGCAACCACCAACCGCCGTAGGCAATCAAAGCCAGACCCAGCAAAAACGCCGCCCCCAGTGTGAGCAACGCCGCCCGGCGCATCGCCTCGGGTGTTATCAGGCCCGCCCCCACCGCACGCTCCGGCCCCAGGCGCTCGGGTCCGTCCGTCCCGCGAATCCCATCGAGGTAATCATTCGCAAAATTCGACCCCACCTGCGCGAGGAGCGCGAATCCAAGGCATATCAAAGCCGCGCTTGGCAGCCAAAACCCGTCTGCCCGCGCCAATGCCGTCCCCAGTAAAACCGGAGCCGCGCCCGCCGGCAGCGTTGCCGGACGGGTCGCCTTCAGCCAATGACCCACATTTCCCTTCATACCGCAAATAGAAGCCGACACGCGCCGTCCCGCAAACACTTTCACGATTTCACTCCCCGCCCTCAGTCCTGACTAAATTTCATCGAAAAAGTATGCGACTGCCCGGTCGGTGTAGGCCCGGCGTTGATCACGGAACGCAAGGCTGCAAGGACCGAGGCGTCAAAGGCGGCGTTGCCCGATCCGGGCGAAAAACGAATCTGAGAAATATTCCCTGAGGCCGAGACTTGGAAAATCGCCGTCAACCCCAGCGGGACGCCCCCCATGTTTGCCGGTTTTTTCCAAGCGGCATCGAGGCGCTGCCGCAGCCGGGCATTGTAATTAGCCAAAGCGTTGATCTGCTGCGGACTCAGTTCACGGGAGGGGGTGCGCGCTTGCGGGGTCTCGGCATCGGGCACCCTCAAAGTCGGCACTGAAACCGGCGGGCGGACGGCGGGTTGAACGGGGCGCGGTTTCGGGAGCGGGTTCTTTTTTCGGAAATCGGAAATATTGATAATTTCGCGGGGCTTGGGCTTTGGCCTCGGCTGTGACTGGGGCTGGGGCTTGACGGGCATCGGCTTCAACTCAGGCAAATCAAGCTTCGGCGGAACCTGCACCGGGGGCCGATCCTGCACCGCTTGCGATTCCGGCAGACTGACCATCTCAAAGACATGCACCGATTTTTTTGGCCTGAAGAAATCCACCAATACAAAAAAAACGAGCACCACCAAAGCCGCTGCGTGCAACACCAGCGAGGTCACAAAAGGCGAGTTTTTTGGAAGGCGAATGACCATTCTAATCGACCTTGGTGTCGAGACTGATTTTTGAAAGTTTCCGTTGTTTGATCATGTCAATGACCGTGATGACCCGTTGATACGGCAAGCCCGCATCGGCACGAATACTCAAGACCGGCGGATCGGACTGTTGCGCAAAACTGTCCAATAGATCCGCGAGTTGCGCGGGGCTGACCGCCTGCTCACCCCAAAAATAACGACCCTGTTTGTCGATGCTCACGCTATGAAAATCCTCGCGCTCCACGGCCTGCGTACTCGGCGATTCCACCGGCAGGTCAACTTCGATGGTCTGCTCCAGCAGCGGGGTTGTTATCATGAAGATAATGAGGAGCGCAAAAGCGAGGTCGATGAGGGGTGTGACGTTAATCTCGGTTAAAGCCGAGAGGCGGTCTTTGCGATGGAATCGACGTGCCATGTTAAATTACTCCTAGGAATTGGCGGCGGCCTGCGCCTCCAACTCGATCCGGTCCGCGACCGTGCTTGCAAAATTTTCCAGTTCCACCACCGCGATCTTGGTTTGCTGCAGGAGATAGTTGTAGCCGAAGACCGAAGGGATCGCGACCACCAGACCTGCAACCGTCGTCAAGAGCGCGCCCGAAACCCCCGGCGCGAGACTCTGCAAACTCGCCGAACCGGTTCCCGCCATTCCACCAAAGGCATCCATCACGCCCCAAACCGTGCCCAGCAAACCGAGGAACGGCGCCCCCGTCACAATCGAACCAAGCAGCACCATCTTCGTTTCATACCGCACCGTTTGTTCCGCTACGCCACGTTGCAGGGCGTTTTCAACATGCCCCATGCGCAAACTCACGCGGTGCGTGTCCGTGTCCGCAAGATCCCCACCGTAGCGGGCAAATGCCTCCAAGCCTTCGCGCACGAGGTTGTAGAAAGGCCCCGCCCCCTTGCCGGGCAGGCTGGGGTCCAGCGCCAGTAGGTGCGCCTCCTTGCTCAATAAACGTTCATAGCGCAGGTTCTGCGCCCGCAAGCGCGATAAATCCAGGTACTTTCCCAACATGACCGACCACGCAATCACGCTGCACAGGGCTAAAATCAGGATAATAACTTTACCCGCAAAGTTGGACTGCGCAAAGTAAGTGAAGACGTTGGCGTTCGCCGCCGCCTGAATGAAAAAAAGATCCGGTGTTATAAGGGCATTCATAAAACTAATACAAATAACGCCCATGTCAGCTGTCTTGACAAGCCATGAACACCCTCACTTTAAAAAATCTGCCTTCAATTACACCGTAAAAGAGTTTGCCACCTGCTTTCTGTCACAATCTTCTATTCATTACCTTTGATATGAATCATAAAAAACAAACGCTTGAAGAGCTGCACCGTCTTGCGCCCTCACTCGCCTCAAAGAAGGCCCTCGTTGGAATCGACGGATTTGTAGACAAAATCGTGCACCCCGTTGCCCAACGCAATGGCCCGGGCAAAGACTTCACCCGTATCGAAACCATCGCCGATTTCGGCGCGCGGATCAGTTCCGCAGCCGGTAAAAGCGCGAACCTTGAATTGGCCCCGGTGCTCGACAAGCTCGGCGGCAATGGCCCCCTTATGGCAAACGCCCAGCGATGCCTCGGCGCGCAGGTCCGCTACATTGGCGCCCTCGGGAAAGATTCCGTGCATCCCCTCTTCACTGAATTTGCCGCTTTGACCGAGGCCATCACCCTCGCCGATCCCGGCGTCACCCATGCCGCCGAATTCAAGGACGGTAAAATCATGTTCGGTTCAACCGGAAGCCTCGAGACCATCACCTTCCCCTTCCTCCTCGAACATATCGGCCTCGAACAACTCATCGAACTCTTCTCCGCGCAGGACTCCATCAGCATGGTGAACTGGACCATGATCCCCTACCTCTCCGAGGTCTTTGAGGGATTCCTCGAACAGGTCCTTCCCGCCGCAACGGCAAATCCTGACCGCCTCTTCTTCTTTGATCTCGCCGATCCCGAAAAACGTTCCCGCGAAGACCTCCTCCGCGTCCTCAAAATCTTCGGCCGCTTCGAGCAATTCGGAAAGGTCGTCCTTGGGCTCAATTATCGGGAGGCGGAACAAGTCGACGCCCTGCTCGGCTTTGAACCCCTGCCAAAATCGGAAGCAAACTTGAAGACGCAAGCGAGCCGCATCCGCGAGGCACTGGCACTCAACACCGTGGTGGTTCACCCCGTTGAATGCGCGGTCTGCGCCAACACCGAAGGCGCTGCTTATGCCGAAGGCCCCTTCTGTGATAACCCCAAAATCACGACCGGGGCGGGTGATCACTTCAACGCCGGATTCCTTACCGCCTGCCTGATGGGACTCTCACCCGAGGCCGCACTGACCCTTGCGGTCGCCACCTCCGGTTTCTATGTTCGCAATGCCCAGAGCCCCACGCTCGAGGATCTCAACACCTTTATTCAATCCTGGTAAATCAAGCACACATGAGCGGGTATTTCATCAGTTTCGAAGGCGGTGAAGGTTGCGGAAAATCAACCCAAATCCAAGCCCTTGCGGACTACCTGCAAACCCGCGGCCATGAGATCCTGCTGACCCGCGAACCCGGCGGCACCCCCCTCGGCGAAGCCCTGCGCGATCTCATCCAGCACGACCAAGCCGGGCAAACAATGTGCCCTCAAGCGGAACTCCTCCTCTTTGCCGCCAGCCGCGCCCAACTTGCCCGCGAAATAATCCAACCCGCTCTCGAGGCGGGTAAAATCGTTCTTTGCGACCGCTACCTCGATTCCACCACCGTTTATCAAGGCGTCGCCCGTGCCCTCCAACCCACTGAAGTCGCCAGCATCAATCAATTCGCTGCCGGAACGATCCGCCCGCATTGCACCCTCCTGCTCGACCTCGACCCCGAAATCGGACTCCAGCGCGTGCAGGCCCGCAGCAAGGGTGCCCTTGACCGCATGGAACGCGAACCCCTTGAATTCTTCCGAGCCGTCCGACAAGGCTACCTCGACCTCGCCCAGAGCGAACCCGACCGGATTCACGTCCTCGACGCCAGCCTAGACCCCGAAACCCTTCATCAAAAAATCCGCGATGTCCTTGAGCCAAGCCTTACCTGAAGCCCTGCGCGAATGCCGCGCCGTTCAGGTGCTCGAACGTTCCATTCAACAGGAACGCCTCGGTCACGGCATCCTGCTGCACAGCAGTAACCTCGAAGCGATTGAAGCGATCGCCCAAGCCATCGCTGCCGAACTCCTCAATACCGACAGAGACCCCTTTCTCCACCCCGATTGTTTTACCCTGCGCCCGAGCGGGAAAGCCCGCATGATCCGCATCGGTTCGGAGAGCGAGCGCAGCCAGGGCGAATGGCCGAGAAATTCCATGCGCCGCCTTGTCATCGATATCCAAAAATCCGCCAACCAGGGCGGTCGCAAAGTCGGGATTATTTTTGAGGCCGACCGCATGAACCGGCAATCCGCCAACGCTTTCCTGAAGACCCTCGAGGAACCGCCCGCTGACACGACCCTGTTTCTCCTCACCACCCGCCCCTACGAACTGCTCGATACGATTCGCAGCCGCTGCCTTAACTTCCGAGTTCCCGACCTCGCCGGAGGTATTCAAAATCCTGACTGGCAGGACTGGACCCGCCAATACCGCGAGTGGCTCTCCCGCATCCTGCAAGGGCCCAGTAAAAAATCCGTTCCCCATCTGGTATTGGGCGCGTATGGGTTAAACCTGCGCTACCAACAAATCCTCCAGGAACTCACCAAAGAAGCGTGGACGCGACAAAAGGAACTCCTTCCTGAAGATATCGGCCCCAGCGAGAAAGATGCCATTGAAACCGGTATCAGCCGTGGTTTTCGCAAACAACTCCTGGGTGAAATCGAGCGCCTTACCCTCGACTACACCCGCGAAATTGAAACGCTGAACCCCGGCCGTCTCCCAGCCAATGCCCTCCACCGCGTCATCACCACCCTCGAACACTGCGCCGGCCTGCTCGAAATCAATTTCAATCAGGTCGCTGCCCTTGAACTCTTCTTCCTCAGATCCCTTCGTATCTGGTCCGGCGTCCGTTAACCCCACCTCAAAAAACTTAAAATTACCATGTGTGGCCGATTCACCCTTCACATAAGCAAAAACAAACTCGTTGAAACCCTCGCGAGCGATATGCCGGAGGGCTTCGAATACGAACCGGATTACAACATCTCACCCGGTCGGGAAATCCTGACCCTGCGCGAGGAAATCCTTACCCCCATGCATTGGGGTCTGCGTACCCCTCAAAATTTTCACGTAAACGCCCGCCTTGAGACCGCTGACAGCACCCCGCGTTTTCGAGAAAGCTGGGAAGAAAAACGCTGCCTCATCCCCGCGAACGGTTTCTATGAATGGCTCAACGACGGGGTCCGCAAACAACCCCACTACATCGCTCCCGCAGACGAATCCGTCCTTTATTTTGCGGGGCTTTGGTTTCCCTCAAAAAATGACGCCTTTGCCGCACATTGCGTCATCCTCACCACCGAGGCTCAGGAATCGCTGCAGGCCATTCATCACCGGATGCCCGTCTGCATCCCCGCTGAGGCACATCGCGATTGGCTCAACAACAAAACCAACAAGGCCGACGCGATTCAATTCACCAACGAAACCAGCTTGACCGCCCACGGCGTCAGCAGCCGCGTTAACGGTTCCCTCCACCATGACTCCAGCCTCATCCGCCCCACCACTCCGCAGGGCGATGACCAAATGCAATTTTTCTAAACCCTGCGATAAAGGCGCACCTCCTCGCGGCCTTTCGGACGACAGGAATACGTCCGCTCCGGAGTGTAGGATTGGATCAACTCAAAGCCCTTCGCAAAAAGAGTATCGATTTCCGCTGCATCGATCGGATGCGGCGGACCGGAACCATCATAATGGCTGACTTGCCGGAAGAAAACCGCCCAATAAAAACCTCCTGCCTTGAGCGCCTGCCGCACGCTTTGCACGTAAGCCTCGCGTTGCACGGGATCAATCGCGCACAGACAGGTATGTTCCACCACCCAGTCATAGGCATCCCATTCTTCCTCATCCAGCCGTAGGAAATCACCCTCCACCCATCGCACCGCACCCGCACCCGCGCTTTTGCGGGCCGTTGCCAAAGCACGCGGCGCAAAGTCCATCCCTGTCACCTCCGCCCCCGCTTCTGCCAAGACCCGCGCATCATGCCCCGTTCCGCATCCCGGCACTAATACCCGACCCGCGATTTTGTGAACTTCCAAATACTCCACCAAGGGCGGAGCCGCCGACCCCTTATCCCAAGGGGTGTCGCCTTCCGCGTAAGCCTGTTCCCAATCCTTCAACATCCTCTCTAATTAAGTCAGCAAGTTGAAAAGGCAATCCCCGCAAAAGCTTTTTAAGATCCGCTTGTCCTATGACCCCAGAACACTCATATTCGCCGCTTTTATTGCAGCAATGACCACACTCATCTTTACCGCCATCCTGCCGATCTTCCTGACGATTGCCCTCGGCTTCCTCGCCCGTCGGCTCGGCTGGATTGAAAAGTCTGCGGACTCCAGCCTGATGGCGATCATGCTGAACCTCCTCTTTCCGGCGCTCTTCTTTTCCCTGATCCTCGAAAACCCCGCGCTCCGCAAAGCGGAAAACCTCCTCCTGCCACCCCTGCTGGGATTTTCAACCGTGGCGGTGGGGATGGGTCTCGCGCTCTGGATTGCCCGCCGCTTCCAATGGGGTAACTCCAGCGAGCGACGAACCTTCTCGCTTTCCACCGGCATGTATAATTATGGCTACCTGCCCATTCCCATTATGGCGGCCCTCTTTGGACGGGAAACCAGCGGGGTGCTCATTGTCTATAACCTCGGGGTTGAAATTGCGATGTGGGTCCTGGGGGTCGGTTTTATCCTTTCGGCGCATGATTCCAAGCCCCTCTGGCGACGGGTTCTAAGCGGCCCCGTCATCGCGATTCTAATCGCGGTCCCGGTGAACGCGCTGGGTTGGAGCGCCCACCTGCCGAAATTCTGCTTCGGCATTTTTGATATGCTGGGGGCTTGCGCCATTCCCATCGCCTTGATCCTCATCGGCGTCACCTTTGCCGACCTCTTCAAGGGTCTCAACTTCCGTGAGCACCGAGGCTTTCTCGTCGGCGGACTCACCCTTCGCATGCTCATCCTGCCGCTTGCCTTCATCGCGCTCGCCCTCCTCTTACCGGCCACTACCGAGCTACAACGCGTGCTCGTTGTTCAAGCCGCCATGCCCTGCGCGATCTTCCCCATCGTGTTGGCACGGCATTACGGCGGCGCCCCCGTCATTGTCCTCAAGCTCGCACTCGTTACCACCTGCCTGAGCTTCGTAACAATCCCGCTCTGGATCGGCCTCGGCCTCCGTTGGATTGGGAACTAGCGCGACTGCAGGCGGATCTTGTTCAAACGGTTCTTCCGACAAAGATCCATCACCTCCGTCACATGCTTGAGCGGGGCTTCCTCATCCGCCATCAAGAGCACCGGGATTTCCGGCGTGACTTCTCCCGCGACCCGCAACGCCGCATCGAGCGCCTCCTTTTCAAGGCGCTGGTCATTCAAAAAGAACGCCCCCTCCGCGTCGACCGCCAGGATCACCTGTTCATCGATCTTGTTTTTCCCCGCCGTTTCAATCTCAGGCGCCGTTATATTGAGCGCCGTTACTTGGCGAAACTGCATCGTTACCAAAAAGAAAAAAAGCAAAACCGTCAGCACATCCACCAAAGGCACGATGTTAATCGTGGGACGTTGACGGCGGCGTTGGAGCAAACTCATCGTATCGGGGGCCAAAATTTAAGCGCGGGGCTTCTCATTAATGAGCGCCTGCACCGCCATACTGATGCGAGCCGCGAGCGATTCAACCCGGCGCAGGAGATAAGCGTGCGCCACCAGTGCCGGAATCGCAATCGCCAGCCCAAGAATGGTGGTGTTCAACGCCAGCGCGATCCCGCGAATAAAGGCCGCCGGTTCCGGCAAGCCGGTGTCCGCCGAGAAACCACTGAAGACCTGCGTGAGACCCGTCACGGTGCCGAGCAAGCCCAGGAGCGGTGCCACCCCGATCACCACCTCCAACAAAAAGATTCCCCGCTCCATCCGACTCACCTCCAAACGCGCAAAAGCATTGAGCGCTTCTGCATCGGGACGGCGTTCTTTGTAAAACGCAATGATGCGACCGGCAACTGATCCGGGATCCCCTTGTAGATTATCGATATCGTGCGCCAGAAAAGCCGCCACCAAATGCCCCGGCATTACCCGGGAGTTGCGCAGCGCCAGCAGGCGCTCAATCGTGATCGCGACCGCCACAAAGGAACACAGCGCGAGGGGATAAAGAAAAATTCCGGCATTGGTGAGAAGATCCATAATTTTTAAAGGGACTGACCGCCTGCCGTATTGGAGTTCAAAACTGAGAAATTGTTCCTAGGTCCGCCCCATATAAGTGAGGGCGCCTGCAACCGCATCGACCGCATCCGCTCCACTGAGCAATTCGTCCAGCGGGTCGTAGTTCCCGCTCATTAAACTCTCACGGGCATTCGCCTTGATTTCACAGGGGATGCAATGATCGCCGTAGCGAATTTCACCCGCATCGATATCAATCGTCACTTCGAGCGCGGGGTCCGCTTCGACCGCTGCCGCGAGCGCTTCACGTTCGGCGTCCCCGGCCGTCACGCATACAATCCCGAGGTTCGTTGAATTCCCAAAAAAGATTTCGGCATAACTCCCCGCGATGATGGCATTATAACCGGCGCGTTGAATCGCCTGGGGTGCGTGCTCCCGCGAACTGCCACAACCAAAGTTGTTGCCGCTCAAAATAATACCCGCCCCCGCAAAACGCGGATCGTTGAGATTGTGGGCTTTGTCGACCCCCGCTTCATCCTTCCGTACATCGTGGAAGAGATACTCGCCGAGTCCATCAAAGGTGATGCACTTCATAAAACGCGCCGGGATGATGCGGTCGGTATCGATATCATCTCCCGGCACGAAGACCGCACGAGAGCTAACACTGGTTATCGGTTCACTAGGCATAATAAATTTTCTCGGGATGAATGATACTTAGGCTACCTTTACTTCAAAGACCTCGCGGGCGTCCGTTACTTCGCCGCGCACCGCCGCCGCCGCTACCATGAGCGGACTCATCAGCATGGTGCGGCCGGTGGGCGAGCCCTGACGACCCTTGAAATTGCGGTTCGAGGAACTGGCGCAGAGTTGATTCCCCACCAGTTTGTCAGGATTCATCGCAAGGCACATCGAGCAACCCGCGCCGCGCCATTCAAAACCCGCTTCCTTGAAAATTTTATCCAAGCCGAGTTGTTCCGCGATTTGCGCCACGACCTGCGAACCCGGCACCACGATGCCCTGCACGCCCTCCGCAACCTTGTGACCCTTGATGTGATTCGCCACTTCCTGCAAATCGCTCAGGCGTCCGTTCGTGCAGGATCCAATAAAGGCAACGTCGATGCGCTTCCCCTTTACCGGAGTTCCACCTTCAAATTCCATATACTCCAAGGCCTCGCGGATCGATTCGCGTTCGGAATCAGTCGCGCCACCCTCGATCGTGGGGATGCATTCCCCAATGCCGACTCCCTGCCCCGGCGTGATGCCCCAGGTCACGGTTGGCTGAATCTCGGATGCGTCAATATTCACGACATCGTCATAGGAACATTCTGGATCGGATGCAAACGCGGTCCACTCCGCCACCGCCTGATCCCATGCCGCACCCTGCGGTGAGTATGGACGGCCCTTCAGGTATTCAAAGGTGGTGGAATCGGGATTGACGTATCCGACCCGCGCCCCGCCTTCAATCGACATGTTGCAGACCGTCATGCGTTCTTCCATGCTCATTGCGTCAAAAGTTGAACCGCCATATTCATAGGCAAATCCGGTGCCGCCCTGTGTCCCGAGCAAACGAATGATGTGCAGAATCACATCCTTCGCAAAAACCCCCGGGCGCAAAGCACCGTCCACATTGATGCGGCGCACCTTGAGTTCGCCCAGCGCGATCGTTTGCGTCGCCAGGACATCGCGTACCTGACTGGTCCCGATACCAAAGGCAATCGCCCCAAAAGCACCGTGCGTCGCAGTATGCGAATCACCACAGGCGATCGTGGTGCCCGGTTGCGTGATCCCCTGCTCAGGTCCCACAATATGCACCACGCCCTGCTTGCCGGTATTCGTATCGAAAAAGGTGATGTCGTTCTCCGCGCAATTTTTGCGCAGTTCCTCAATCATACCCTGCGCCAGAGGATCGCTGTAAGGCTCCAGCGCTTCATTGGTAGGCACGATGTGATCCACCGTCGCAAAGGTCCGTGCCGGGTAGCGGACTTTCAGGCCCCGGTCCCGCAGCATGCCAAATGCCTGCGGACTCGTCACTTCGTGAATCAGGTGTGTCCCGATGAGCAGCTGCGTTTGACCATTCGCCAAGGTGCGAACCGCGTGCGCTTCCCATACTTTCTGAAATAAACTTTTTCCCATGCTCGTTATATAATGACTGCTAATTCAATTCTCAAAAGAGTCTCAACAAAAGCAGGCTTCCCGATTCTGGCAACTTTAATTCCCGCTTTCCAGAACCTGCCCAAACTTGAAAAAGAAAGAGCCCGCACTCGGCGGGCTCAGCAATTAAAAGATTCGGCTCTTTCGCTAAGTTAGAGAATCGCCTTCAAACCTGCACCAGCCTTGAACTTCACAGACTTGGAAGCTTTGATTTGAATCTTCTCACCGGTTTGTGGGTTCACACCTTGACGTGCGGCACGTTTTGCAACGGAGAAGGTACCAAATCCAATGATTTGAACCGCTTTGTCTTTCTTAACGCCCTTCTTGATGCCTTCAAGAACGGCTTCGAGTGCGCGCTCAGCGGCTGCTTTGGAGGTATCAGCTCCAAGTGATTTTTGTACTTCGGCTACGAGGTCTGCTTTATTCATAAACGATATATAGTGTTGAGGTTATTAATTTGGCTTGTGCCACCATTTAAAGTGAGCAGCAAAAATGCTCCGTCAACAGATAAATTGCGCTCTAACCCGCAATTTTTTCAGCTTTTTAAGCAATCTTTACGCTTGACCTTACTGTTTAAGCTTGGTGCGCGCCCGTCCCGCGCCTCAACTACCTGTTTTAAGAGGATTGCAGCCGCCTCTACTTTTGAAATCCCACGCGCTTCCCCGAGTTGCTCCGAGCGTTTTAATAACTGCCGCGCCATCACTTCCGCTTGCGCCTGGCTCGCCCCCATCGCCTCGAAAAAACGCGTCACCGCTCCGAGGTCCGTTGCATCCGTCTCGCTCATCGCACCGGCCCCATCGCATCGCCCGTATTCACCGGCGCCCCGTCGCAAAGCAAGCCCGGCCCCATCCGATTCAACTTCAAAATCGCCACCCCCGTCCATCCGGAATCCGTCGCATACGCGCTCCGCAATTCCCCCGCCGGGCGTTCCTCGCCCTCCAGCATCAAAGCCGCCGGCAATTCCGGAACCGAGCCCTCGCCCGATACACGATACAAACCCCGCCGCGCCTGTCCGAGATTGTGCATCCGTAAAATCGACTCCTGCCCCAAAAAACAACCCTTTGTCGTACAGACCGCCTCGCCCACCAGTCCAGCCTCACCAGGCAAATCCGCCGCGCCGAGTTCCCCGGGGATGGCCGGGAAGCCCGCCGCTATCCGTTCCAATTCAATCGCCACTCCCTCCACCGCGTGCGCCCCCGCCGCCTGCAGTTTTGCCACCGCCGCTTCCATAGCCGCTGAATCTCTAAAGCAGGCATCAAAATGCGCCCCGCGCGCGCGCCGCCCGGGATAACAAACCGCCCCTGCTCCTTCGATAAAACCACCCGCCTCCGGAACCGCGCCGAAAAGCTCCGACACCGCCCCCTCCGCGTCCTTACCCTGCACCATCAAAAGCGTCGATCCTTCAAGCACCTCCATCTCCACCTCATCCGCGATGATATGCCGCTCCAGCATCTCCCGCATATCCTCCCCCGCGGTTCCCATACTCAGAATTTCAAAGGTCTCCGGGTCCCGGCACCACACCCAGCTGTCCGCTTGCACCTTCCCCTTCGCGTTCAGCCATAAACCATACACACAGAGACCCGCCTCCGGTGTCCGCAGATCCGCACTGAATTGACTGTTCAAAAAAGCGGCGGCATCTTCACCCCATATCCGCAAAAGGCACCCCGGCCTCGCATTATAAAAACTCACAAATTCAGTCATGACAAATAAAGATCTCGATTCTCAGGACTTTTTCAACCCTTCTTCCAAACTCCTTCAATTCAGACTTGTGACCACCCTCACCCTACTCTAATCATCCCCTCCTGTGAAAAAAGTCACCGACATCAATATTACCTCCAAGGTCCTCTTACCGACCCCCACCGCGCTCTGCACCGAGATCGAACGTTCCGAGGCCGGCGAACGCTTCGTCGCTGAAAGCCGCGAAGCGATCCATAAAATCATCTTCGGTGACGACCCCCGTCTCCTCCTGGTGGTCGGTCCCTGTTCCATCCACGACCTCGAAGCCGGACGCGAATACGCCCGTAAAATCGCCGCCCTCGCTCCCGAAGTCAGCGACCGCCTCCTCGTCGTGATGCGTGTTTATTTTGAAAAACCCCGCACCACCGTTGGCTGGAAAGGCCTCATCATGGACCCCAACCTCGACGGCACCAGCGACATCCCCGAAGGCCTCCGTCAGGCGCGCCGCTTCCTCCGCGAAGTCATCGCCCTCGGCGTCCCCACCGCCACCGAACTCCTCGACCCCATCACCCCGCAATACATTGCCGACCTCATCAGCTGGTCCGCGATTGGCGCCCGCACCACCGAGAGCCAGACCCACCGCCAAATGGCCTCCGGCCTCTCAATGCCCCTCGGCTTCAAAAACGGCACCGACGGCGGACTCACCGTCGCCATTAACGCCATCAAAGCCGCCAGCCAGGAACAAACCTTTCTCGGGATCGACAACGCCGGACAGGCCAACGCCATCACCACCAAGGGCAACCCCAACTGTCACATCGTACTCCGAGGCGGTTCCAACGGTCCCAACTATTCCGCCGAGCACGTCGCCAAAGCCCGCGAAACCCTCCTCGATGCCGGACTCAAACCCGCCATCATGATCGACTGCAACCACGCCAACAGCGCCAAAGAACCTGGTCGTCAACCCACTATCCTCGAAGAAGTCGTGCGCCAGAGCCTCACCGACAAAGCCGTCATCGGCGCCATGATCGAGAGCAACCTCCACTCCGGCAATCAATCCTTCCCCCAACCCAAAGCAGACCTCCAATACGGAGTTTCCATCACCGACGGCTGCATCGGCTGGGACGACACCGAAGCCGCAATCCGCGAAGCCCACGCCGCCCTCGCCCCGCTCTTCTCCTAAAAAGTAACCCACTGGCCAACCAATAGCATGGGTGCCAGTGATGCCGTTTAAAAAGAAACGCATACCGGAGCTTCTCAGCTACGATACATTCATGGTTAGAGCGGTCGATGACATCGATGAGGACTAACGCTCCCAGATGGAGTGCGTGCACCGCATCAAAGTGAAGAACACTTCAATATGGAAGCAGATCGGCAAACGAGCCGAGAGTGTTTCCTTACCCCTAAAGATTAAAGACCTGAGTTAATAGAATCAGGGAGCTAATTTTGCAGGCTCTTCAAGTATTTCCAAAACAGCCTCAGCATGATAGACGCGGTCGCGCTTCGAATGACCCACTTGCTTCATAATGCCCTTACCTTCTAAAACCTTTATCGCTTTGCTAGCTGTATTAAAGGATACGCCTAACTCTTTTTCGAGACCTCGGGGCGTAATGTAAGGGTTGGCCGCCAGACTTTCTACGACATTGTAAGTCGCTTTTGGCGTGCTTCCGCTTACATCTGCCTTCCAGCGTTCCAGTATAATGTTGATTCGCTCAGCACGACTCAACGCATCTTCGCACTGACGAATAACGCCGTTTAGAAAATAATCGAACCATCCAGACCAGTCACCCTGAAAGCTCACCGCATTCAAGCGCTCATAGTAATTGCTCCGGCTGGCTTCGAAAAATGCGCTCAGATAAAGAAACGGACCGGGAAGCGCATTCCGTTCGCACAATAGCAAGGTGATGAGCAAACGACCAATTCGACCGTTGCCATCCAAAAACGGGTGAATTGCTTCAAACTGGTAATGCATCAAAGCGGCTGTCAGCAGGAGGGGAAGTTCAGAGGTATGTATAAAATTTTCCCAGTCGCCTAAACATTCATTTAGGAAGTCAGGGGGCGGAGGAACGAAGGAGGCCTCGCGAAGCGTGCATCCGGGTGTTCCAATCCAATTTTGTGTCTTCCGGAGTTCGCCTGGAGTGGCATGCTCTCCGCGAACACCAGTCATCAGGATTTCATGCATCTCGCGAACTAACCTAAGTGAAAGTGGCAGTTCGGCTGATCGGCGCAGACCATGCTCCAAAGCGGTTACATAATTACCAACTTCCCGTAAATCGTCGGGACTCCGTTCAACATTCGCACCAGCTTCAACCGCCAACAAATCCCCAAGAGTGGCCTGCGTCCCCTCAATGCGGCTAGAATATACAGCCTCACGCTTGATGAAGGGTCTTATAAACAAATGGGGATTTGGGAGTCTTCGCGCTTCGCCTCCGAGTCGTCCAAGAATCTGATCGGCGGCGGACAACTTCGTGACCAATGCCGGGCTCCATTCAATTTCAGGTGGTAGGCGATGCGGATAGAACGCCTTATAGCCTTCTAGCGTTTTTCGCCAGATGCCTGCTGTACTATTATCCATACTGAAATAATAAGGCCTCTTATTTCACAAAAGTCAATATTCGTGAAATAACATGAACCACTATTTCAAATCGTGAGATTGCCCCCTGACATCCACACATCCTCCAATGGCGAAGCCGCTCTCGCCCCACTCTTTCAAGGCTAGTATAGCGAGGACCTTCCAAAAGAAGATATCAAAAGCCGTTAAGGATCTACTTCGATTTCGACCGAAAAAAAACGGGTGGTGTAATCTTCAGAATCTACTTGCACCGAGTGCCCGACCAAGGAGCTGGTATGCACCGTAAAAGGCTGCAAGAGATCCTCTGTTGCCATGAGGCGATAAGTGACCCCATACGCACCCGGCCACTCCAAATTGAACCGCTCTGCGTCAAACCTATCTATTTTGAGAAAAGGCAACTTGAGATCTTCGGGGGCCGTTATAGCCGAA
>JBELLU010000027.1:0-24528 GCA_042096455.1 Opitutia bacterium | reverse complement strand
GAGGGTTCAAGTCCCTCCCCGAGTACCAATCATTCTATGGTAGGTTCGTCTTTGGTGACGGATGGACCCAAAGAGCGCAAGGATGCCGAGCCATAAGGCAAAGTCCATGAATTCCGGGACTGCATTGGCATCGATATAATTCTGTATCTCGGTATCATAGTTGCCGAGATAGGTTTGTCCGTTAAGATCGTTAGTGCCGTCGTTTCCGATAAACCAGTTGGTCCCGACCATCGTAAGTCCGCCGTTTCCGTCGTCGATAAACATCGGTGCGCTGGAATCCCCAACCGTGAGCTGGGCTTCGTGAGTCACGTAATTATTATCGCCGCTGTTGTTGACCGTCGAGATGGCAGAAAGATCGGTTGTTCCGGAAACCGTTACATTACCAAAGTTGTCGATGACATTGCGGCCCACTGCGAGATCCTGTGAGGTGGAAAAGGCGCTGGGTGAACGCCCCAGTATATATGCATTTTGCAGATAAATGTCCGATCGCGTGAAGGCGTTTGGGCCGGTTGAGAAGGAAGTGATATCCTCGGTGGAAAAGTTGTAGGCCTTATAGGCGCTGGAAAGCGGTGCACTTAAGATCCCGATTCGTATATCCGTGGTGCCGATGCGCTGGCTGCTCTGAACAGTGCGTATTGCGCTGCCTCCGGCGGAATCATTTGTCGCGTAAAAAGTTACTGAGCTTCCGTTTGAGGGATAAAAATGATGTGCGCTTATGAAGACGTTGTTACTTATCATCGTAACGAAACGGCCGTTGTCCGCTATCGCTACCCCAGAGAGATCATATTGGCTCATAATGAACTGCGCATCGTTGGCAAAGCGATCGTTCTTCAGCGTAGTAAAGGCATCAATATTGATCGCGGACCACGATAAGACCGGTAGCATCAAAATGAAGAATAAAGCCCTATAGAAACCATTAAACATATAATTTGTATTTATACCGTACCTTTAGTAATCAATCAAGGCTAGATTGATGAGATAAAACGATAGTATAACTTTAATTACTTTTATTCCTAGGATGATGCAGGGCGTGGGTATCGGCGAGTTGTTCCGACCTGAGGGAGGTATAGATTTGGGTGGTGGCAATATCGGCGTGTCCGAGCATTTCCTGAATGGCGCGTAGATCGGCGCCGCCTTCCAGTAAATGAGTGGCAAAGGAATGACGCAGGAGGTGCGGTTTTACATCTTTTTTAATCCCGGCAGTTTGGGCGTGGTTTTTTATGAGCACCCAGATCATTTTCCGGGAGAGCGCCCTACTCCTTTTGCTGAGAAAAAAGGCACTGCCGGTGCCCCCTTTTACCAAAGCCGGACGGGACAGCGTCAAATAATCGCGGAGGGCTTTGATCGCGGCGGTTCCGATTGGAGCGATGCGTTCTTTACGACCTTTCCCCAGGACGCGTAAATATCCCTCGTCGAGGTGGACACTCTGCAAGTCAAGGCTGCATAGTTCAGTGACCCGCAGTCCGCTGCTGTAAAAAAGCTCGAGGATGGCACGGTCGCGAAGCCCTAGCGGGTTGTGCCGCGATGGTGCGTCGAGCAAGGCTTCGACTTCTTTGCGGGTCAGCACGGCCGGTAGTTTTCGTTTATTTTGAGGACCCTTCAGGAGTTCCGCGCAGTTATCGGGACGGACTTGCTCGCGCACCAGATGTTTTGCGAGCATACGGATAGCGCTGATTTTACGTAGTTGGCTACTGCGGGCAAAATCCGCTTTGGCGAGGTCTGCCGAGAATTCCGCGAGCATTGGAGGCGTGACCTTGGTCCATGAATCAACGCCGCTCTTGTGGAGAAATTTTGCGCATTGTCGTAAATCGCGGCCATAGGCCTCAACGGTGTTGACTGAGAGCCCGCGCTCCAGATCGAGCCAGGCGAGCAAGCTTTCGATTGGCTCAATCAGGCCGTGTGGCAAAGCGTCACTGCTTTCGGGTTGCATTGCTATAAAATGGCGGGTCTAACATGCGCCTTGCAAGCTCTGCCTTTGCATACATTTAATTATGGTATCACTTCCATGAATCCCGAAATCAACGCCATCACCGCGATTAAGCCGACCGACTTGCGCGGTATTTTGAAATACGTGTCCATGTTCCGCGAGCACGTCTTTGTCATCGCTTTGGACGGCAGCTTGATTGCGCATGTGAATTTTAAGAATGTGTTGCTGGATATTGCGGTGCTCCGCTCACTCCACATACGCGTCGTGCTCGTTCATGGCATCGGGCAACAGCTCCGAGAATTGGCAGAGTCCAGATCCCTGGAAATCACCAACCCCCACGGCGAGGCGCTGACCGATGCGACCACACTTGCGCTCGCGGGAGAAACGTCTGCCCTGGTGAATCAGGAAATCATGCAGGGGCTTACGCGGATTGGCCTGCGCTGCGTGAATTGCAATGCGGTACGGGCAAAGGCAGCGGGCGTGGTTGGCGGGGTGGATCAACTCTTGAGTGGCGTGGTGGACAAACTGGATCTGCCGCTCCTGAAGCGTTTGCTGGAGGCCGATACGATCCCGCTCATTGCTCCGATTGCGCAGGATCGAAACGGAGAAAACCTGCGGCTCAACTCTGACATGCTCGCCTCGGAATTGGCTGAAAAACTGGAAGCGACGAAATTGATTTATCTCACTGCGCACGATGGGCTGAAGCTCCAGCAGGATCCCATTAAAAACCTTTCGCTTGAAGAACTGCAGGATCTTTTGGAATCGAATCCCGAATGCATTCCCGATCGTCTATTGAGCAAATTGAAAAATGCCGCGCAAACTTTGAGGGCGGGAACACCTCGTGCGCACATTCTCGATGGCCGCCAGTTTGGAGCTCTCCTGAATGAGGTCTTCGACAAGGTCGGTATTGGCACGATGGTTTACGGAAACGACTACCAGTCCATCCGCCCCGCGAAGCCAGAAGAGGCGTATTCGATCTACAACATTACGAGAAACGCGGTACGTGCGGAGCATCTGCGTCAGCGGAACCAGGAAGAAATCGAAAACAGCATCAACGACTATCACGTTTATGAAATCGATGGCAGCATCGTGGCTTGCTTGTATTTGAAATTCTGGAAGGAAAGCAATCATGCGGAGTTGGGCAGCGTTTACGTCCTTCCCTTTTACCAGGGCAAAGGTGTGGGGCGTCGCATGGTGCAATACGCCGTCAACCATGCCCGCAAAAATGGGATCCAGCGACTCACCGCGCTCAGCACCCGCGCCGCGCCATTTTTCTCGGACGTCTGTCATTTCGTTGAGGGGCAGCTTTCTGACCTGCACGAGGAGCAACGTCGGGCGTATGAAGACAGCGGTCGCAATTCCAAGATTTTCTACACCGACCTATAATGGGGCTTTATCATACGACCGATCTGGACGGGATTTCCGAACTCAAGCCGGACAAGCAACGCCTGCGCGCGATTCTTGCCAGTCTTGATAGCGAAAATGCCGATGCTGCGAGCCATCCTGATGTTTCACTCGTCAATAATGACAACGGATGGAGCCTCTCCGTCTATCCCAGCGGAATCGTCACTCTGGATCAATTGGACGAACCGGACGAACCCCCGCAATATATGAAAGGCGTGAATCGTGATACTGCGCTGGGCTTATGGCTGGATTTAGCTGCCGGAAGAATGGAGTCCATCAACGCCCTACCCTGGCAGAAGGATTCCGGGGTTTAGGAATCCGGCAACACGCAGCACAATGAAAGCACCACGTGTTCTGTTTGTGCGAAGCGGAATTTGAAACGCGAGCTGGCATTCACCGCAAGCGTGCCGAGTGATTCGTTCACGTGCGCGAGTTCCGCGATTCCCGCCCCTAAATCCACGGCGAAGGCAATGTCTTGGAAATTCGCCCTGACCCGCCATTTTGGAAACTGCGCCTTATAGAACGCTTCCTTCAGGCTGAAAAGAAGCGTGGCTCCGTCGTTATGACCCGACGCAAACGCCGCTTCTGTCGGATGAACGACGCGCTTTGCTGCTGCCTCACTCAAGCGTCCGGTCTGTTCAAAATCCAAACCCAAACCAGCGTAATTTTCCGCTTGGGCTACCACTGCTCCACAACAACCGCGGGAATGCGTGATGCTGCCAACCGAACCAGCGGGCCATTGCGGTACTCCCTCGGAATCAGCGGCAAGCGGAGAATCCTGGTAGCCTAGCGCCTGCAAGGCTTCGCGGGCGCAGACACGACCGCTCAGAAATTCAGCACGCCGTCCGGGCGCGAAGTTTTCACAGGCAGCCATTTCCGCGAGGTCGGATGATCGCAAGCAGGGGTCTGCCTCGCGAACTGCGGATTCGATGCCCTTCGCGCACAATTGTCCTAAAAGTTCGCCGATTTCAATGGTATGGCTGGTGTTCATCCAAGGCTGAGCAAAACGATCTGCCTTGGTTTGACAATAATCAAGGCAAAGAACAGGCGGGTAGATAAATACATTGCCCTCAGCAGTTTTAGTATAAAAAGTAGAGGGGTATGGAATTAAAGGACTTCAGCCATTACCGCATAACCGCTGAACAAAACAACGAACTCGCAAAGGTTGACTCACATCCTTGGAAGGACATTCCATCGTGCAAAATTAAAGGCAATGAAGAGCTGAGCTATCTGCACAAACGGCTGGCTGATTTGCAACAGCGCTTCTTTGTGGATCGGCGCAAAAAATTCCTGATCGTCCTGCAGGGCATGGACACCAGCGGCAAGAATGGCACGATCCGACACGTTTTCCGGGGCGTCAACCCGCAGGGCGTGCACGTTTCCAGTTTCGACAAACCCACGAGTCATGAATTGGCGCATGACTATTTGTGGCGCGTGCATCGGTGCACCCCCCGCGATGGCGAAATTATGATCTTTGACCGCAGTCACTACGAGGATGTCCTCGCGGTTCGCGTCAATGAGTTGAAACCCGAGTCGGTCTGGCGCAAGCGCTTCCGGCACATCAATGACTTTGAGCAACTCCTGGTCGATGAAGACACCATCATCCTCAAGCTTTTCCTACATATCGATCGTGAGACCCAGCGCCAACGCTTACAAAATCGCCTGGATGTTCCGATGAAGAACTGGAAATTTGATCCCTCTGATCTCGCGGCACGGGAGAAATGGGATCTGTATCAGGCGGCTTACGAGGAAGTATTCAAGGAGACCTCCCATCCCCATGCCCCCTGGTATTTGATTCCCTCTAATAAAAAATGGGCGCGTAATCTTTTAGTGGCCCGATTGGTTGTGGCTTACCTGGATGACCTCCAACTGAGTTATCCCAAAGTCGACTTTGACCCCTCCACTATCGAGATCATTTAACAAACAGCCCCTGAATCGATGCAAGCCTCACCCCACCCTGTTATTCTGGCACCCTCACTATTGGCGGGAGATCACGCTGCGCTAAGGGAGAGCTTGCGAACCGTTGAAGATGCGGGTTTGGAGTGGGTACACCTCGATATCATGGATGGCCATTTTGTTCCAAATCTCAGTTTCGGCCCCGAGACGGTGGCAGCGCTCCGCCCGCAATCGTCGCTGTTTTTTGATGTGCATCTCATGCTGGATAATCCGCATCAACACCTCGATGCCTTTCTTGATGCCGGAGCAGATCAAATCACCATTCATCTCGAACCCGACTACCCGGTTGAAGGGACCCTTGAACGCATCAAAGAAGCCGGAAAAAAATGCGGCGTTGTGATAAATCCAGATACACCCGCCGATGCGCTGGCGCCTTATTTATCGAGTTGCGATATCATTTTGCTCATGACCGTCGTACCCGGATTTGGCGGTCAGTCCTTTCGCGAGGATGTCCTTCCAAAGATGGAACAACTTGCTCGCTTGCGTAAAGATAAAGGATACGACTTCCGTCTGCAAGTGGACGGCGGGATAACGACCGAAACCGCCCCAGCCTGCCTCGCGAGAGGAGTCGATACGCTCGTGGCAGGAACCGCTTTTTTTAAGGCTGCCGATCAAGTTCAATTCGCAAAAGGAATCATCGCTCAGTAAAGATCTGTTCGCAGATCACGCAGGCAGTGCATGGCTTCCCGCACCCTTTGGATGTCGCCTAGGTCAATATCAACTATACCGAGTTCGGATTCTTCCCCCGCTTCAAAAAGTATTTCACCGGAAGGATGCACCACCATGGAATGGCCGCAATAATGTGTGCCTTGGGAACCTTTGCCATCGCCCGCAGTTCCGCATTGATTGGTCGCTATAATAAAATTCTGGTTCTCCATTGCGCGGGCTTGGAGGAGTGCCCGCCAATGCGTCAACCGTGGATGCGGGAATGCCGCCGGCAAGATTTGTAATTCTGCTCCCGCCAAGGCGCACTTCCTGAAGAGCTCAGGAAAACGCAAATCATAACAAATCGAGCAGCCAATATGGGCATCCAAGCTTTGCGCAGTTAAAACAGCCGCACCCGCCTCTAAGTGCAGTTCTTCACCCATTTGCCTAAACAAATGTATTTTATTATAATTCACTAAAACAGATCCGTCCGATTCAAAATATATAAAGGTATTACTCGGTTTCCCTTTAGTGCTTCTGGTGAGAAAAGATCCAGCAATCGCAATTTTGTTTTGCTGCGCTAAGTTCGAAATCTGTTCTTGGCTTGCTTTGGAATGAATCAAAACTTTGTCTAATTGACTCCAGGCAAAACCGGTGGTGCACATCTCAGGCAGACATAGCAATTGGACTCCCTGCTTTGCCGACTCCCCTGCAAAGTTGGATATGAGCGACAAGTTGGAATCTATATTTCCGTTCAAGGGTAAAAATTGTGCTAATGCTAATCGCATATAAATCGTTGAAAATTAAAAATTATTGCATTGACGCAATATATTACAGAAACAGTTTTTACTACTTCATTTATTATTATCATTAAATACTATGGCTAAACGAACAATCAAAATTAATATCAAACTACCAACAGGCATCACCGCGACACCTGAATTAGAAGCAAAGGCAACCGCTGCCGCCAACGATGCTGTCAAAGCGGCAGTGAAGGATGTGCTCGCACTGCAAAAGATCGCCAAGGATTTATCGAGCAAGGGCTTTGCCATTACCGCGCAGGAACTGCTCGCCCGCAAAAAGAATTTGAGTGGCAAGAAGATGACGGTTAAGGCTGTGAAAGCGGCCAAAGTGGCACCCCGCAAGCGCGTCGTGTTGACGCCTGCTCAAAAGAAAGCATTGGTTGCGGACCTCAAGGCTGGTGCAAAAACCGCGGATACAGTGAAGAAATACGGCGTCTCGGTAGCGACCGTGATGAACATCAAAGCTGCCGCCAAGCTCACTAAAAAGCGCAAAAAATAAATTCCCTTTTGGCAATTTTTCATTCCAAGCCCGGTTTATTCCGGGCTTTTTTATACCAGCTCCAGATGCGGTTCGTTGTATTCCATGAACTCAGCATATAATTCTTTGCCCATGTAGCGGGCAATGACACGCGGGTCACTTTTGGTTAAATCAACCACAATTAAACCATCAATTACATCGCTGAAAGCCGGATCGATATTAAAGCTGAGCAAGGAACCATTCAGTTTTAAATAATGCTTTAATAAAACCGGAATGCCCTTCTCGTCATCTTCGATACCGGAGATAATTGTAGAGACGGCGTCCACCGTGCGTATCGATTTGGCGATGCTTTTGAGTGAAACGCCGAGAAAGGCATCACTCGCCTTGGGCGGCTTCTTGGCACGCACCCAGCGTGAGAGTTCGTTGTCAAAACTGTGCCCCCGGAAGAAATGAACCATCAGATTCTTTGAAATATTACGGTAGCCATCCGCAATACTGACCGGTCCAAAAAGTATCTTATACTTGGGGTGCAGCCCGCAAAAAATCGAGAGCCCTTTCAACAACAAGGGCAAGGAGGCATGCTTCTTTTGATACTTCAGGCTAATAAATGAACGCCCCAACTCAATCGCGGGACCCAGTTTGCTAAAGAAGCCTGTTCGTAATTTGAACAATGTGGTGGTATACAATCCCTGCTTCCCGTAACGTTCAATAATCTCATCAGCCAAGCCCATGCGATAGGCGCCGACCACCTCGGCATTGGCTGCATCCCATACGAAAAGATGCAAATAATACGTATCGAAATCATCGAGGTCATAGGCTTTGCCGGTGCCCTCTTGCGCCTCACGAAAGGTCTCTTCGCGCAATCGCCCGATCTCCTTGAGGATTGCCGGGATTTCATCTGCCCTTGCGCAATAAACTTGAAATTCCCCATGATCCAAAATCATGGATGCGGTCGGCAGGGCATTGATTTCTGCTTCCATCCGGGATTTTGGTTGCGGCGGAGCGAGGGGAATCGGCACTTTCGTGGCGGAGCTGGATCGAAAGGGGAAGCGAAGTTTGCGACGTTTGTTGGGTTCTCTCCTGTTCAAGGAATAGGTCTCCATACGCAAATAATCATTCGCGGCATCCAGTGAGGCGAAGCGTTCCAACTCGCTTGCTTTAATCAATTTCCCGACCTTGAGGCGGAGTTCCCTACCCTGCTTATTGCAAAACTCCCGTGCCAGTAAAGCGGTTCGCAGGCGCGGATTTATCATGCCTAAAAGCTGGAAGAGCACACTGTTCCGGCCCTCGAAGAAAAGCGGCAGTATCGGAGCTCCGGTTTTTTTCGCCAAGCGCGCGACGTGGGCGCTCCAGGATTTGTCTGCAACCGAGCGGCAATTCCATTGAAAATGAGAGACCTCGCCCGCGGGAAATACACCCAGACATCCATCGTTCCGCAAATGGCTCAGCGCTTTTCGAATACCCTCCAGGTTGGATTTTGCAGAATCCGCCTGAGCAAATGGATCCACGTTAATGATGTTCCCGCGAATACCATCCATCCTTGAGAGCAAATAATTCCCCATCAGTTTGCTGTCACTACGCAAGCCTGCCAGCAATGCACCCAGCACCACGCCATCGATCCCCCCGAATGGATGATTCGCAACGACGATCAAAGGCCCTGATTTGGGAATGCGGGCATAACTTTCGGCATCCAGTTCAAAGTGAACGCCCATGACCCTTAAAGTCTTTTTGAAAAAATCCGGATCATGCTCCGAGTCAGTCAACTCTGCCTGAACACTTGCATAAATAGCATTCAAACCATCAATCGCCAACAGCTTTGAAATTGCCGGGTTCAAGCAACGCAATGGCTTAAAAAAAGCGCCGCCCTGATTCAAGAACGAATCCAAATCAATTAACGGTTCCCTGCTCTCGATCGACTTATTCATCTTTTATTTACATCTTCAAGATTCCAACCTTAAAAGCAATCTTAACAATGATGGCAAATACAGAAACTTGTACCCAAAAACGATGGATTGTGAAATTTGACTTGAACTAATCGTGGCAGCAGGTTTTTTTCTACGTTTCTTTAAATGGACGGGTAGCTCAGTTGGTTAGAGCAACTGGTTTACACCCAGTAGGTCGTGGGTTCGAGTCCCTCTCCGTCCACCATTTTAAAATCGCCTTAATTTCACAGCCAACCATTCATCATGCGCCATATTATTTCCATTTTGGTAGAAAATAAGTTTGGCGTGCTCGCGCGCATCGCGGGAATGTTCAGCGGGCGTGGATTCAATATCGAAACCCTCAACGTTGGCCCGATGGTCGATGACCGTTTTTCCCGCATTACCGCTACCATTCTGGGCGACGGTGACGCCCTGGATCAGGCGATTAAGCAGGTTTATAAATTGGTCAATGTACTCGAGGTTACGGATTTCTCCAGCTCTCAGGCAACCGAGCGCGAATTGATAATGGTCAAACTTACCGCCGCGCCGGATCAACGCTCAGAGGTCATGCAAGTCTGCGACATCTTTCGCGCCAAAATCATCGACGTCGCCCCTGGCTCGCTCAACATTGAGATGACCGGTAATTCAAATAAAGTGCGCGCCTTTTTGAATCTCATTGAGCCCTACGGCATTTTAGAGATGGCACGCACCGGTAACCTCGCCCTAAAGCGCGGCTAACTTTTACTCACCATAAAAACCGGGCAACCCGCCCCAACGAATATATATCCATGCCAGCTAAAGTCTATACTGACAAAGACGCGGACCTCAAGGTCCTGAAAAAAAAGACCCTCGCCATCATCGGTTACGGTTCCCAAGGACACGCCCACGCGCAAAACTTGAAGGACAGCGGCCTCAAGGTCATCATTGGCCTTTACGCCAAGAGTAAATCGGTCGCGGTTGCCAAGAAGCAGGGGTTTGAGGTGTATGAGACCGCCGAAGCTGTGAAAAAAGCCGATGTCATCATGCTTGCGGTGCCGGACATGAAGCAACCCGAGGTTTATGAAAACGACATCAAGCCCAACTTGAGCAAGGGCAAGACCCTCGCATTCACCCACGGGCTCGCAATCCATTACGGCCTCATTGAAGCACCCAAGGGTGTCGACGTTATCATGGTGGCTCCCAAGGGCCCCGGTCACGTTGTTCGCAGTCAATACGTCGAGGGCAAGGGAGTTCCGGCGCTGATCGCAGTTAACAAAGGTTCCTCACGCGGTGCCAAGGCTGTCGCACTTGCATGGGCAAAGGGCGTTGGCGGGACCCGTGCAGGTGTGATTCAAACCACCTTTAAGGAAGAATGCGAAACCGACCTCTTCGGCGAACAAGCAGTGCTCTGTGGCGGTGCCTCCGAATTGGTAATGGCGGGTTTTGAAACCCTCGTCGAGGCTGGCTACCAGCCCGAGATGGCTTACTTTGAATGCCTCCACGAACTCAAGCTCATCGTCGACCTCATGGTTGAGTCCGGTATTTCGGGCATGCGCTTCTCGATCTCCGAAACCGCCGAATGGGGCGACTACATCAGCGGTCCCCGCGTCATCAATGCCGGTTCGCGCCGCGCCATGAAGGCGATCCTCAAGGACATTCAGTCCGGCAAGTTCACCAAGAACTGGGTCAAGGAATACAAAGCCGGCCTGCCGCAATACAAGCAATTCATCAAGGACGGACAAAACCACCCCATCGAGAAAACCGGACAACGTCTGCGTTCCCTCATGCCCTGGGTGAAGAAGCGCAACATCAAAGGCGCACAGGCAGCTTACAATTAAGCGAGCATTTTATTTCTCTCAAGCGGTCGGCGGGAAACATCCCCCGACCGCTTTTCATTTGCACCGGTGCCCGCTTCCTTTTCAATGCTTTACCTTCGATGCCCGTTACTATAGCCACCCGCAAGAGCCCTTTGGCCCGCAAGCAAACCGAGCTTGTGGTGGATTGGATTATGGAGCGAAGCCAAGGATGTGAAACGGAAATCCTGCCCTTGAGCACTCAGGTAGATGAACGCTTGAATTGGTCACTCGAGAAGCGTGGCGGCTTGGGTCTGTTTACAAAAGAATTGGAAGACGCTCTCTTGCAGGGTGATGCGGAATTGGCCGTACACAGCGCCAAGGATCTTCCAACCACCCTTCCCGATGGACTCTGCATCGCCGGTTATTTGCCGCGCGGAAATCCACAGGACATGCTTGTTTTACGTAAGGGCGCCGAAGCCGATCCCAAAACGATCGCGACCAGCAGCCCTCGCCGACGCAATCAACTCAAACAACGATTCCCCGATGCTGAATGGACCAACATTCGCGGCAACGTCTCCACCCGTCTGCGCAAGATTCAAGAAGGGGTTGCGGATGCCAGTATTCTTGCATGTGCGGGGCTCGATCGGCTCAATATAACTTGCCACGAGGGGCTGGTTTTCGAAAGCTTGCCGGTTGAATCAATGGTTCCGGCACCCGGGCAGGCTGCGATTGCAATTGAATGCAGAGCGGCGGACCTCCCGAAGTATCAAGGGCTTTTCTGCGAGCAAACCCGGCAAGCGGTGGAATTGGAACGCGCTTTTTTGCGGGGTCTTGGCAGTGGTTGCCAAACCCCGTTCGGGGTTTATTTCGCGGAAGGAACCCTGCATCTGTATCATCCGAAATGCGGCTATTTAAACCAAGCACTTGAGTTGCCAGCCGACGTAAACCTTGCTCCCTTAGTGGATCAACTTTTGAACGATTTGAATTTATTGGAAGCGAATGGATAAGAAATCCAAAGGTATTGTTTATCTCGTCGGTGCAGGTCCGGGTGATCTCGGTCTTTTGACGGTGCGTGCCCGGAAGCTCATTTCGGAAGCCGATGCAATTGTCTATGACAAGCTCGCCAACCCCGCCCTGCTCGAATGGTCGCGTCCGGATGCCAAGAAAATCTATGTCGGCAAAAGCGCAGGCCAGCATTCCATTCCGCAAAGTGAGATTCAGGCAATCCTCCTGAAAGAGGCGGAAGCCGGACTGAAGGTGGTGCGTTTGAAAGGCGGCGATCCCTTTATTTTCGGTCGGGGGGGCGAAGAAATTGAATTTCTCCACCAAAAGGGCATTGGCTTTGAGATTGTTCCGGGCGTGACCGCAGCGCTTGGAGCGGCGGCCTACGCGGGGATTCCATTATCGCATCGAGAGTTCAGCTCCGCGATCACCTTCCTGACCGGGCACGAAGATCCCGATAAACAAGCGCTCCAGCTCGATTTCCGTGAGCATGCCCGCAGCGGCTCGACGCTCTGCATCTACATGGGGGTCGGTCAATTGCCGCGCATTGTTTCCGAATTACTCGAGGGCGGTTTGGATGAAAGTACTCCGGCTACCATCATCCAATGGGCCACCCTCCCCCAGCAAGCGTCCTTAAACAGCACCCTTGGCAATCTCGTCGCGGACCATCAAGCCAGCGAAATCAGTGCACCCGCAATTATCATCATCGGGCAGGCAGTCTGCTACCCCGCCCGCAATAACTGGTTTGCGGCGCGTCCACTTTTCGGAAAACGCATTGTCGTGACCCGGGCCCGTGAACAGGCGGGTCGTCTCACGCAATTGCTCATCGCGCAGGGGGCCGATGTCATTGAGTTGCCCTTCATCAAAGTCGAAACGAAGTTTGACCCGCAGACCCTCGCGGAGGTTTTTGCGGAATTGGCAGTTTACGAGTGGATTGTTTTCACCAGCGCCAACGGGGTTCGCATTTTCTTTGAACTGCTCCTCAAAGCTTACCCGGATATCCGTTGCCTTGGGCCCATGCGGATTGCGGCGGTCGGACGCGCCACTGCGGAGGCCATTGAGGCCTTTAATCTCAAGGTAGATTTAGTGCCGAAAAAAGCGAACGGTGATGCACTCGTCGACGAATTGATCGAGAACGAAGGGGTGGAAAGCGTAAAAATGTTGGTCGTAACCGGCAACCTGAACCGCAAAACCCTCAGCACACGCCTCGAAAATGAAGGCCGTGCCATCGTGGACACCTTGCAGCTTTATGCCACCCACCGGACCGACCTTTCGGACGACCCGCAGGCAAAGCGTTATCGTGAACAGGGCGCCGACGCGGTGCTCTTCACCAGCGCCTCAACGGTCCAATCCTTCATCGAGCAGACAGATGCATTAAAACTGGAGCCCGATGCCAGACAGCCCGCCCTTGCCAGTATCGGTCCGATGACCACTGCCGCGCTTGAGAAAAACAATCTACCGGTTGATTTTGAGGCAGCGAAATCCAACCTGGAACACTACGTGGTCGAAACCATTTCTTATCTAAATCACCATAAAAATAACCAATAGAAAGCATATGCCCAACGTCATCATTAAAACCACGCAAGGCTCGATTGAATTTAAACTATTCGAAGACCGCGCCCCGAAGACATGTGAAAACTTCACGACCCACATCAAGAATGGATATTACAATGGAATCATCTTTCACCGTATTATCGCAGACTTCATGATTCAGGGCGGTGACCCAACCGGCACCGGAATGGGCGGTGAGTCGATCTGGGGCAAGACCTTCGAGGACGAATGCCACCCGGATTTGACATTCGATCGCCCCGGCTTGCTCGCGATGGCAAACGCCGGACCCGGAACCAACGGCAGCCAATTTTTCATCACGACGGTTGCCACGCCCTGGCTCAACATGCGTCACACGATTTTTGGTGAGGTTGTCGAAGGGATGGAGGTCGTTAAGAATCTGGAAGCAGTTGAAAAAGGCCCCGGCGACCGCCCCATCGAAGAACAAAAAATAGAATCGGCACAGGTCGTTGAGTAAAGCGCTCACGATATACGCCCTTCACGGATTTACCGGAGGAGGCGCGGACTTTGCGGGTTTTGCTCAGCTGGCATTGCCCCAAGCGCATTGGATATGCCCGGATTTACCGGGGCATGGCGCTGCGCCGCACCTACCCTGCGGCCCGGATGCCACAATCGAAACGATCGAAGCCCATTACGCCGCCGCCCTAACAGATCACCGCGAGGATTTTAAAATCCTGTTGGGCTATTCAATGGGCGGTCGCGCGAGCCTCCTGCATGCCTGCGCATTTGAGGAAAAATGGGATGCCCTTGTTTTGATCAGCACTAACCCTGGGATTGAAGCAGAGTCGGAAAGAAGCGCCCGACGCGACGCCGACCTGCGACTCGCCTCGAAGGTCAAAGATATGGGCGTAGACGCCTTCATACAGGCATGGCAGGAGCAGCCACTCATTCAAAGCCAGCGAAGCATTCGCCCCGATTGGTTTGATGCGATGCAGCGGACCCGTCACCAGCATTCAGCGGAAGGCCTCGCTGCCAGTTTGATTGAATTCGGTCAGGGAAGCTGCCCGAACCTCTGGCCGCAACTGACGACATTGAATCTCCCCGTGTTGCTTATTAGTGGAACCGAGGATAAAAAATACCGGGCGATTTGCGAACGCATGAGCGTGCAAATGAATAATTCAAAACATACTCCCATCACCGGAGCGGGTCACATGCCCCACCTGGAACAGCCCGAGCAAACCGCCGATATACTCCGGCAATTCGTTCAGGAAGTGCATCAAAATCATTGAATCGTTTTCAAGTTGGGATCCAACTCGATGCGCTCCGGGAAGGAAATAAGGGCGCGTTCGATTACATCGGATATGATCGCCTCGCGTAGATTTAAAATCTCAACGCAGTCTGGTATGCTGGAGCGCCAGAAAATTCGATCTTCTTTGGGGTCGTAGAGTTCAACAACAAGGCTGCACATGACGCGGGGTCGATCCTCGTCCCGATTATAGCCCCTAAGCTCGGGTATGTTGTCAAAGCCGACGGTCTGTCTAAAAGCCACTTTGAGTGCCTTCTTCCATTCGGTGCGTATAATGAAATCGGCATTTGTTTCCGAGCGGGCAAAGCCACGTTTTTCCATTTCCGCATTTAATTTAAACAAAGTGTATTGCGACAAGCTCGCACCGGATGACTCGGTCCAATCCATCCCGCTCAAATGAACCTCCCCCACTTTGTATGATTGCAAAAGGTGAAAATCCGTTGTCTGCACAAAATCACCCGGAGCGCGGTCTGGACTGAGGCAGCCACTCAAAAGTAATAGCAGCGCAAAACTGATGATGCGGATATTTTTTAAGTGAATCATGATGCGATAAGAGTACGACTAGGATTGCGGTTATCTGTTACTATCGCAAAGTATTAATCATTATGCGCCTTACGACTCAAGAACGTTATGCCCTCAGCATTCTTATCTTAATTATCGCTATCGCACTGATCGGCTGGTGCCTCATTTAAGCCTTCAATTTCAACGAATCCTCACAGCGGGCAAAAGCTCGATTAAAGTCACCTCCGTCGGGCAATTGAAGCGTAGTCGCGGCAGGCCACCGTATCGATTGGAACCCGCACCCGCCGAGACATTGAGAAGCGGGAGCCCGACGCGAGTCATCCCCCGTGACCATTCCTGCGGCACCTTACTGTCGGTTACGAGGGCGCCCAAAAATGGCAAACGCACCTGACCGCCGTGGGTATGACCCGCCAGGCATAAATCTATCGGGTGGTTGGCGAGCTCCATCGCAAAGTCAGGCGCGTGCCCCATTAAGATTTTAAACGCGGCAGGGTCTGTTTCCTGCGACCAACGATCGATGCCGCGAAGCGCCCATTTGCCATGCTTGGATTCGTATAAACTGAGTCCGTGGATGCTGATAAGCCCACCGCTTGTTTCAATCGTGCGCGAGCGGGACGAAAGCATCTCCAAGGGCTTCAATGTATCCACCGGGATGCGATACAGGTTTAAATCGGTATCACCAAAGACCCCAAAGCTGCCATAACGGGGTCGCACCCTTTGCATGAGCTCCATCAATTTCGGAAATTCACCCGCAAAGCTAGCGGGCGGAACAACCTGTAGATAATCTCCGGTATTGATGATAATATCCGGCTCCAAGGCCCGAATACGCTCAAACAGCTTCACCTCATAGTCCGTGACAGAACCTGCCTGAATATCCGAAAGATGGACAATGCGAACCGGCTCCGTTAATTTCGGTGTCAGGATCTGGACCTCCCTCACCTTCAGACGGAAGGGCTCAACTTTCGTCATGTAAAAACGCAGCGCCAACAGATCGAATGCCAAAAACAGGAACAAGAGCGATGCCCAACCGGCGCGAGCTCCACCGAATATTTTCAAGCCAAGACCGAGGCAGCCGCACCCGATCAGCAAAGCGGGCAGCAGTCCAAGATTAAAATCAAAGGCGCGATGTATGACCGCAAAGTCAGGATCCAGGAGCCCGGATTCAACGAATTCATAGTTTTTAATCAGGGCAAAAACCAGGAGGCATAAGCCGGGAATCAAAAACCAGGCAAAGCGTCCCCCTCCATGCCTTTGCCCTGCACTTTCAACTGTAGCGATTCGTTGGCGAAAAACAGGCATACGGTTCGATTAAATATCAGCCGCAACCGGTGAGCAAGCGGTACGCCTCCAGGTAGCGGTCCAAAGTCCCCTGCAATACCGACGCCGGCAAGGCCGGTGGGGGTGGCGTTTTGTCCCAATCCAAACCATCGAGATAATCCCGCACGTATTGCTTGTCGAAGGAAGCCTGTGCGCGGCCCGGCTCATATTCTGCCAGCGGCCAGTAGCGCGAGGAGTCCGGCGTTAATATTTCATCGATCAAATACAACTCCCCCTGCTCGTCCGTTCCGAACTCAAACTTTGTATCAGCCAGCAGGATGCCGGCTTTCTCCGCCCGCGCCACGCCCATTTGGTAAAGCGCCAGACTGATGGCATGCACCTTATCAAAAGATTCCTTGCCAATCAGTTCCGCCGCATCGACGCAATCGATTGGCATATCATGTCCGCTCGCCGCCTTTGTGGTGGGGGTAAAGAGGGGTTCGGGAAGTCGGGCACTCTCAAGCATTCCCGCCGGAAGGGTATATTCAAAAAGCCGACCAGTCGCTTCATATGCTTTCCATCCCGAACCTGCCAGATAACCGCGCACCACCGCCTCAATCGGCAAAGGATTGAGTTTTTTTACAATCATGCTCCGGCCCTTCAAAAAAGTAAAATCTGACGCCAATGCTTCTATGCGTTGATCGTGATCCTCCACGAGGTGATGCCGGGTCAGCGTTGCAGCAGCCTCAAACCAGCACAAACTGATCTGAGTCAAGAGAATGCCCTTCCCCGCCAGACCCTCTTCCATAATGACATCAAAGGCCGAAACCCGATCGGTCGCGATCATCAGCAACGCGTCGCCCATATCATAAATTTCGCGCACTTTTCCCGATGCAAGGTGTGGATAAGGCAATCCCTCAACTTTCAGCAAAGGCGTCTCAGGCAACTCAAACGGGAATTTCATATACAAAAATTGATTCCTGCACCGAATCCTAGCAACTATTTCTTCGCATTTAAGCCCATATAAAATTTGAAGAAAAAACTTGCAGGTCACATGAGGCATCATAAGTTCTCCTTCTTCTTGATGTCCCGTTCGTCTAGCCAGGTCTAGGACACCGGGTTTTCATCCCGGCAACAGGGGTTCGAATCCCCTACGGGATGCCATTTTTTCCAAGGCATCCACGACATCGAGATTTTTTGCTGAAAACGGCTCTTTTCGTGCATTGCCATTGATTCCCGGCAGAGAGCTTATTGAATAGAATGCATGTCCGACCCTAGACAAGAAACAGCACAGCTGCGTGCAGAAATCGCCGAGCACGACGCCCGCTACTACCAAGCAGCGCAACCTACGATCGATGATCAGGCATACGACCGCCTGAAGTCGCGCCTGCAGGAACTTGAAGCCCGGCACCCCGAGCTCGATCGGCCCGATTCCCCCAGCCATGCAGTGGGTGATGACCGTTCAAAAGGTTTTGACAGCTATATCCATCGCAAACCAATGCTGAGCCTCGACAACACTTACAACCATTCCGACTTGCTCGCATTTGGCCAACGCCTTGAAAAACTTTTTCCGGATCAGGATTTGCACTACATCATCGAGCCGAAAATCGACGGAGTGGCGGTCAGCCTCAGCTACGAGCAGGGTCATTTAGTCCGGGCGGTCACGCGAGGCAATGGAGTTGAGGGTGACGTTATCACGCAAAATTTATCCCACTTGGAGCATTTGCCAACATACCTCGAAGGTGCCCCCGAAATACTCGAGATCCGTGGCGAGATATATATGACCCATCGCGAATTCGAGCGGATCAACAAGGAGCGCGAGCAAAACGGCCAGACGCTCTACGCAAACCCTCGAAACCTTGCAGCCGGAACCGTGAAGCTGCTTGATCCAAACGAGGCACGCACGCGCAAACTGGAGATCGTCCTCTACGGCTTGGGCGCCTGTAAACCAGATGACTTCTTTCGCTCACAATCCGATGTTCAGGAAAAACTCCGCGCATGGAATTGCCCGGTCCTCGAGAAATTCTGGACCTGTTCCGGGATCGACGCGGTCTGGCCCTGTATCGAAGAACTCGATGAACGACGCCAGGACTTCGCCTATCCCACCGACGGCGCGGTAATCAAGCTGGATTCGATCTCCCAGCAGGAAGAAGCCGGTAGCACTGCCAAAGCTCCACGCGGCGCCATCGCTTTCAAATTTGAGGCCGAACGCGCCGAAACGATCCTCAAGGAAATACAAATGCAAGTCGGGCGCACCGGCACCGTGACCCCGGTTGCGATTCTTCAACCCGTTCAATTGGCCGGTACCGTTGTTTCCCGCGCCACCCTCCACAACGAGGACGAAATTCAACGCAAAGACATACGCCCCGGCGACACCGTCCTTGTTCAAAAAGCGGGTGAAATCATCCCGCAAATACTTTCAGTCAACCTCGGCAAACGCCCGGCAGACAGCAAACCCTTCGATTTCGAAGCCCGCCTGCTTGAACTCGGGATTCAGGCGGAGCGACAACCCGGCGGCGCGGCATGGCGGGTGGATGCACGCGACAACCCCGAGCGACAAAGCCGGAGCCTGCGCCATTTCGCGAGTCGCGTTTGCATGGATATTGAGAATCTTGGCACCGCAGTGGTCGAGCAATTGGTTCAACGCGGACTGGCGCGCAACCCGGCGGATCTGTACCAACTCAAGCTGGAGCAATTACTCGAGCTGGAAAAATTTGCCGAAAAATCTGCTCGCAATCTGCTTGAAGCGATCGAAGCGAGTAAAGATCGTGCGCTCTGGCAGTTGATTCATGGGTTGGGAATTCCCAACGTAGGGAAGCAATCCTCCAAAGATCTGGAAATGCATTTGGGATCCATGGATGCCATCGCTGGCGCGGAGGTCGATCAACTGGAATCGATTGATGGGATTGGCGGCATCATGGCAGAAAGTATCGCGGCGTGGTTCGCGGACGAACAGCACCGTGATTTGATCGAACGCCTGCGCGCCGCCGGGCTGAATTTTGAATCGAAACTCAAGCAAAACCTTGGCGACGGGCCCCTGCTCGGGAAAATATTCGTATTAACGGGCACCCTGCCCAGCCTGAGCCGCACCGAGGCCACCGAAAAAATCGAAGCGGCAGGAGGCCGCACCAGTTCCAGCGTCAGCGCCAAGACCGATTATTTACTGGCAGGTGACTCAGCCGGTTCAAAACTGACGAAGGCTGAAAAACTCGGGGTCACGGTTCTGAGCGAAGCAGCATTTCTGGAATTGTTGAATCAATAGGCATGGACTTTCAGGTTTTACACGAACTGCTGCAAAGCCAGCCCCTCCTCGCCCTCTTTGCCACCGTCGCGCTCGGTTTACTGCTCGGTCGCATCTCGGTAAAGGGAATCCAATTGGGTAGCTCCGGAGTCCTTTTCACGGCACTCCTTGCGGGTCACCTCGGCTATTCCGTCCCCGGAGGAGTCGGTACGCTGGGCTTAGTGCTGTTTGTTTATTGCGTCGGTATTGGTGCCGGTGGCAGGTTTTTCGCATCGGTCATGCGGGATGGCGCCACCCTCGCCAAGCTTGCCTGCATCATTGTCGCAACCGGCGGCTTTATCACATGGCTTGGGGCGCGCTGGATGGAGCTTCCGGTGGATTTGGCGGCGGGAATCTTTGCGGGTGCCCTGACCAGCACACCCGCACTTGCCGCTTCGGTAGAGACCTTTTCAGATGCCGCCCCGGGGGTCAGTATCGGCTACGGCATTGCCTACCCGGTCGGCGCGATCGGGGTGGTGCTGTTTGTGCAGGTTTTGCCCCGCATCCTGAGATATGACCTCAATGCCATCGCCGCTGCAGAAACGGACAATTCCGATTTCGCCGATGAAGTTTCCAGTGTCTTGGTTGAGGTGACGAATCAAAACCTCTTCGGCAAGAACATTGCGACTTCCGGCATCACCCACTTCAACGCCTGCCAGATCTCCCGCGTTTACCGGGAGGATCAACTCGTTCCGATCAAATACGATGACTGCTATGCCGAGGGTCAACTTTTGCTGCTTGTTGGAAAAAATAGTGAGCTTGATTTGGCAATTGATTACCTCGGTGTGCGCAGTGACCGACCCATCCTTTTGGACGCGGAAAATGAGCGACGGAAACTTTTGGTCACCGATCGGGGCGTTGCGGGCAAATCCTTGCAGGACCTGGCTCCCTTAAAAAATTACGGAATCATCATTACCCGGATCACCCGCCTCGGTATTACTTTCGTGCCGGGGAACCAGACCGTCATTGAGGTAAACGACCAAATCACCGCGGTGGGTCAAAGCGGCGACCTCGAGCAATTCGCCAAGGCGGTCGGACATCGATCTAATGCGATTGATACGACCGATCTGCTCTCGCTCTCCGCCGGTCTCAGCATGGGGATTCTGCTCGGCCTCACGCCCTTTGCGCTACCCGGTGGCAGTCCGGTCACCCTCGGCTTGGCGGGCGGTCCCCTCTTGGTGGCGCTCCTCCTCGGGCATTTCGGTAAGGTTGGCAATATCGTGGGCCATATTCCCCGACCCACCCGTATGCTCCTGCAGGAACTGGGCTTGGTCTTTTTTCTGGCGCATGCAGGTATTCGGGGAGGATCGGCCTTTGTTGAAACCTTTCAGCAGTATGGCGTTCCCTTGTTGCTGCTCAGCGCCTGTATCACATTTTTGCCGATCCTGTTCGCATGGTTCCTTGCCCGTCGATGGTTTAAGCTCAATCCCCTCCAATCATTGGGCGGCATTTGTGGCAGTATGACCTCCACTCCGGCACTCGGTGCCATAACGGAAAAAACGGACTCGCAAATGCCGGTTGTGAGCTACGCCTCCGCCTACCCGATCGCGTTGATTGTGATGATCCTTTTCGCTAAAACCCTTATTGGTCTTTTGGTTTAGGATCATTCAGGGCACGTTCCGCTAAAGCTTGCATACGGAGCGCCGCGTTCCAGTCATTCAAATAATCAATTAAAGTTCGGGTGCGGCGGAAGCCCGGTTCCCCAAATAATATCTGTTCGTAAAAACGTCCCAGTGATTGAGCGGTATTATAATAAAGCGGATTGACCCGCAGCATTCCATTGAGGATCGCCCGCCGTCGCTCTGCGATAACGGCTCGCACTTCCGCATCCACCCTTTGCACCCCCAGTTCCCGTAAATTGCGAATATTCAAGGCATCCGGGAACGCCGCCATGCTTGCCAAAGCTTCCAGCCATTGGCGCGACTCCTCCATTGAATCCACCGAACCGCCGGAACGCCGTTGTAGTGCCTCCACCCCCGCTTCCCACCATGCCGCATCCGGATTCGCTGGATTTATTTCGCTTTGACGCAGCTTCAATTCTTTTTCGACCGGGACGCCAACGAGCGCGGCCTTGAGTATTTGCGACGCCGTTGCATGCTTGGGAATTAAAAAATCTACAGACTCCACAAGCGCATAGGCGGTGATCGAATCACACTCGCTGCCCCGCTTTGCCAGCATCGCCCTGTTCATATCCGTCGCCTCAAGCGCCTGAAATTGACGCTTGTAGGATTCGATCAATGACGGTCTCAGACGGAGAAATAATTTTTCCGCCAATCCCGCAATGACCCAAGCTGACATTTGATCCACCGCAGAACGCCCATATCGATAATACACCGCCCGCACCAACAGTGCTTCAGTGATGGCATGACATACGGTACGCAATTCAGTGTCCGCATTCCACTGGATTCGCAGCGTCACAAATCCACCCTCCTCGAGGGACAAATCCGACTCCTCCACGCCGGGAACTGCCAAATAATCGGGATCCAGCAACACCGTAATTCGCTGCGGGAAATTGGGCGGCAGCAAATCCAAATACTTCTCGCACATGCGGACCGCTTCACGTCCCAACTCGCCTACCCGATAGACCGAGGCGCGTTCCGTTCCCGCTACCTCAAAATAAGGACTGCTGTCGGTGACAATTCGTTCAGACGGAATTTTCGTGTCGGAATGAGCGATTGACGCAGTTGCAAAATAAGCGCCCAGTAAAAACAACGAGACGGTTATTTGCGGGCGCAAAGACATGATAATCGGGGTAAAGACTGAGAATACTCAGTGAATCAGAGGGAGCGTCGGCTGCGTTGTTCCAGAGTCCTGAGGCATAAGACCGTGTAGCTCAGGATAAGCAGGAACCCTAGGAAAAACGAGAGCCCATAAAGCGGGAAAACTAAAACATAAAATCCGTAAAAAGCCATCAAGGGGAGCACCAGCGGTTTCCAGAGCGCCAACGCCATCCCGAAGACAAGCCTTACCTCTTTCAGTGAGCGAAAATCACTTTTACTTTGCATGCGATAGAGTGCACATGAAAACAACAAGGTGAAAGCCAAGGTTATCACGGTGCTGAATACAGTCCCCACCAAACCCAAGCCGGCTTGACCGAGCAATTGACTCAGTAATGCCGCGACCAATACCGGAGACAGCCAGTAGATGAGCCATGCTATTAAAAACCTCAGGCCATCTGCGAATAGTCCGCCCCAGTCTTCCCAGGCAGGTAATTCCAAATCGCCCGTGGCGTGGATCTGCCGTGTGTATCGATCCAGATAACCAAAGGCGAAAAGGTTCAAGCCTGGGATAAATGAGAGCACGATCCCCACTAGCAAACGAGGCCAACTCGCGCGTTGCCCCAAAAGCCGGAAACAAAGTTCTTCGAATAAAGGCTTCCAATTCATGCTATCCATGACTCAACTTAGAACCGTGCAAGCTGCTTTAAAAGAAAAATTAACCGAGTTTCAGCAACTAACCGATCAGGCGATTGATGCGCTGTTGCCGTTGGGTAGCACCCGCCCCGCCCGTCTGCATTCTGCCATGCGTTACGCCCTTACGGCAGGCGGCAAACGCATCCGTCCGGTTCTGCTGCTCGCTTCCAGTCGGCTCTTTCCCTCCGTTGCGGATCCCGCCGCCGCCACAGTTGCAATCGAATGCCTCCATACCTACACCCTGATCCACGATGATTTACCCTCCATCGACAACAGCGATTTGCGACGCGGAAAACCCAGCTGTCATAAGGAATTTGACGACGCTACTGCCATCCTGGCGGGCGATGCCCTCCTGACCTTCGCCTTTGAGCTCATCAGTCGCGAATACCGCAACCAGCCGGCACTTGCCAACGCCCTTACCGCCGACCTTGCCCAAGCCGCCGGCAGTATGCGCTTGATTGGTGGGCAAATGGAGGACGTCGACCATGCCGGACAGGATCTCGACCGGGAGACCCTTACCTACATCCACGAAAACAAGACTGCGGCGCTCTTGACCGCAGCCCTTACCATGGGCCTGCGCATGAGCGAACCGGAGGATGAACAACTCAGCCAAATCGAGCGAGCGGGCTATCATCTCGGGATGACATTTCAAATCGTCGATGACATCCTCGATGCCACCACCACCGCGGAATCGATGGGCAAGCCGACCGGCGCCGACGCCGATGCGCAAAAGACCACCTACCCCGCTTTATACGGCCTCGAAGGTGCCCGCGAAGAGGCAGCCAAGCATACCGCCGCCGCGATTGAGCACCTACAGGCGCTGGGTGGAGATAACGAATTTTTGCTGGGACTTGTCAAAGAACTCGAACAGCGCGCGAATTAGCGCGGCTTGCGGACAAATTCGCATCGATCAAGGCGGTAATTCTACCTCCAAGAAATAGTGAAAAACTCAGTTGACGCTGTGAGAAGAGAAAGCCTAAATGAGCGCTTCCCGATTTTGGCCGGATAGCTCAGTTGGTAGAGCAGAGGACTGAAAATCCTTGTGTCCCCAGTTCGATTCTGGGTCCGGCCACCATTTCAAAAAGCCCTGAACTATGATAAGTTCAGGGCTTTTTCATGAACAAAAGTAACCCACGCGCCAACCAATGGCATGTGTGCCATTGATGCCATTATAAGAGTATGAAGGTATGAAAGTGGGAAGGTGGGGAGGTTGTGTGGGTATTTTTCTCTGCAACGCTGCGTTTTATTTTTTAACGCGGAGAAGCAAAGGCTCAGAGAACTCTGCGTTTTTTATTTTAACGCGGAGAAGCAAAGGCTCAGAGAACTCTG
>JBELLU010000026.1:2473-24657 GCA_042096455.1 Opitutia bacterium | reverse complement strand
TTGGTCGAGTGGTGGAATTGGTAGACACGCAAGATTAAGGATCTTGTGCTTTAAAAGGCGTGCGGGTTCAAGTCCCGCCTTGACCACCAAATTAACCGGACAAATTTGTTCGGTTTTTTTGCGTCCACTCATTGGTAGCTGCGCCGACTATCCAAGGCGCTCCTCAAGGTCACCGAATCGGCAAAGGTCACCCCACCACCACTTGGCAGCCCAAATCCAATCCGCGTAATCTCAACCTCAAGACTGGCTACAATTTCCTCTTGAATATAATGGCAGGTCGCCTGGCCTTCGATGTCATTACTGAGTGCCAAAACCAGCTCCTTTACCGCCCCGCTTTCAACGCGCTTCTTCAAAGCATTCATATTGAGTTGTTCCGGACCAACACCGTGGATGGGCGACAATTTGCCGTGCAGCACGTGATAGCCGCCCGTCCAAGCACCCGATCGCTCCAATGCGAAAAGATCCGGCACATGCTCCACTACGCATAGCCGAGCAGTATCACGTTTTTCGTCTATGCAAATTTCACACTTTTCTGACTCGGATAAATTACCACAGATGGAGCACTGCTGCACCGACCCCGCCGCCCTTTCCATGCAAGCCCTCAATTCCTCACCGGCTTCAGGATGCTCGACCAGAAGATGCAGGGCAATGCGCTCGGCGGAGCGAAAGCCCAATCCCGGCAATTGCTTCAGAGCATGCAGTAATTGTTCAAAAGCGGGTGTCACCTTACATCAATCCGGGGAAGCCACCCATTCCACTGGTTGCAGCGCTCATTGATTCTTCGCTGACCGATTTTGCTTTTTCAGCGGCCTCCCGGATGGCATTTAATAAAGTTTCCTCAACAAATTCAGCATCCTCTTTCAAAAATTCAGGATCTATTTTCAGTTCACGGAATTCCCCTTGTCCCGAAATTTTGATGTGCACTGCACCTCCACCACTCGACACCTCGAGTTCCTTCTCCGCAAGCTCCTCTTGTATCGCCTGCATTTGGCGCTGCATCTTCTGCGCTTGCTTTAAAAGTTTCCCTACTCCTGCCATAAATAAATCTCCTGATAGATGTTAAACAATACAGCACAGAGTCAACCCGCCCACAGCTTCGGTCAAGCCGATTGTAAGGCACCTACCAACCGCGAGGGAAATTAATTCGGCTCAATGACAACCTTGAGGCGAATTTTGCTCTTGGCTCCACCCAGAATCAGGCTGTTTTCTCCAGCATTCAACTCGATGCGATCAACACTTGTTCCATTACCATTGATGCGCTTTCCATTTACAACTGTCCCAGAGTGACTACCCCTATCACGAACATAGACAGAGCCATCTATCATCTCAATAGCACAGTGATTGCGGGAGATGCTATAAGGCTGCTCATCATATATCGCCAATTGATTTTTCTGAAAAACATCCACCGCCGCAGTTTCTCTCCTGCGACCAATATAAAAGGGAAACTCATCCACCTCTCGATTTTTTAATGAACCTTGTCTTTTTAAAAACTCAGAATCTGCAGTTAAATAAATCGATTTTACTCCTAATTCTTCTCCGAGTATGGGTTTACTTTCTTCTTTCTTATAACCGGCACCCTTCAGTTGAAGTTCCTGTATTTGGTCATTCAAAGAACGGGTACGATTGAAAATAGAGGAAAGATAGGGTACCAGCGCATCTGTGTTTTTTAAGAGTCTCTCGTTAAACTCTTCTTCGGTCATAACCTCAACCTTTAGGGCGCTCATGGCTCTTGCTGTCGCTGAGCGGGGAGAACGCCCAATCATTCCCATTTCACCGAAAACTTCGCCAGCACCCAATTGTGCAAGCGTAACTTCCTGCTCATTATCACTAATCAGAATCTCAACTTTACCCTCCAAGATTCGGTAAGCATATTCGCCGTATTCACCCATCTGGAAAATGATTTCACCCTTTCGAAACTTATCTTTTGTTATTTTATTGGTCTTTTTAAAAAGTAACATGATCTTTAAGTGTTTATTTACGGTATATAAATTTTAAATTACCTTCAATATACCCAATTAGGTTGATATTATTTTTTATTTTGTCAAATTTATTTCCAGTCATCTTCAAGAAAAGCTTTATAACCAGCCTTGAAATTGGGGAATTTTGCGCGCCATGAGGTGGTCTCGATTAATTTCTTATTGCTGATTTTTCGATCGGGCGACCTCCCTTTCCTGCGAAGCATCCTCGCTGTTTTCATTTCTGGATCAAAGCTCGGACAATTTACACTCAGCGAAGCAGCTACCCAGCGCACGATCTCCAACTGAATATAAGGCTCACCATCGCATAAATTATAGATCCCCGAAGCGAGATTCGGGTAGGATTCCAATACCGCCATGATTCCGCTGACGGCATCATCCCGATGAATAAGATTCAAGTGATGCCGTCCCTCGCCCGGTATTACCTCTTCGCCGCCCTTTATCTGATCAATCAGATAATGCCGCCCCGGACCGTAAATCCCAGCTAGGCGCATTACAAAGGCTTTCCCGTGATAAAACTTGGAATTCAGTAGCATTTGTTCCGCCTCAAGCAGAAGAGCCGAGGTTTCGGTACTGGGTTCAGTCGATGCGGTTTCGTCCACCCAGACCCCATCACTTTGCGGATAAACCGAAGTGCTGCTGGTATAACAAATGACTTCCGGTTGCGCGACCTGTGCCCACTCAAGGAGTGAGCGCTGCCCTTCCACGTATGACTTTTGATAACCTGCAAGCCCACCGCCTGCAGAACTAACACAATTTACCACCGCCCGATACTTGAGACGAAGTTTATCGTGCCATGCACAACTATCCAAATCAGCGACTACTACCTCATCCAAGCCAAGTTCGCGCAGCTCTGCGGCCCGTTCCTTGTTCCGCGTCAGTGCACCGACCTTTACACCCTTTTTCTTTAGCTGCTCTGCCAGCGCGGAGCCTACATAACCACACCCGGCGATAAATACCGCATCCGCATCATTCGTGTCGTTCTGACTGCTCCCTCTCTTCATATAATCAAAAATTGAACTCTTGCGGATAGTTGCCCTGCACATCAACCTCAATATCTTTAAAACGAAAATTAACACAGGTTCCCTAAGACCAAGAATTTTAACAAACAATGACACCACGCGAACGCTTTCTGGCGGCAGCCAACTGTAACCCGCTTGATCGACCCCCGATTTGGTTGATGCGTCAAGCCGGGCGTTACCTACCGGAATACCGGAGCCTCAAGCAACGTTACGACTTCCTCACCCTGGTTCAAACCCCCGAGCTTGCAACGGAAGTTACACTCCAGCCGATGCAACGCTTCCCCCTGGATGCCGCTATAATCTTCTCTGATATCCTCGTTATCCCAGAAGCGCTTGGACAGGGTTATCATTTTCGTGAATCGGGAGGCATCGCGATGGATTATACCTTGGATGCACCGGAAAAAATTGCGGCGCTCAAAAGCTTCGGCATCGAAGACCGACTCAGTTATGTAGGTGAAGCCCTCGAAATGACGCGAAAAGAATTAGGAACTTCCCGCGCGCTGTTGGGTTTCTGCGGCTCGCCCTGGACCTTGGCGACTTACATGGTCGAAGGCGGTTCCAGCAAAGATTTCTCAAAAATAAAATATCTCGCCCTGCGTGAACCGCAGCAATTTGAGCAGCTCATGCAGAAAATCAGCGAAGCCTGCATCGATTATTTAAAAATGCAAATCAAGGCGGGCGTCGATGCGGTTCAAATTTTCGATTCATGGGCCGCGCTCTGTCCGCATCTTCACTACCACGAGTGGTCACTAAAATGGATCCAAGGCATTATCGAGGCGCTCGATTCTGAAGTCCCGGTTATACTATACGCCAAAGGCATGGGCCATCATGCCACTGCTCTCGCCTCGACCGGCGCTAAAGTCCTGAGCCTCGACTGGACCCTGCCAATCTCAAAAATTCATGCGACCCTCGATGCTCCCATTGCACTACAAGGAAACCTCGATCCCACAACATTGACCACGACCCCCGAGCTCACCCGCCAAGAAGCGGTCACGATCTTAAAAGAAACGGCCGACTGCCCGGGACATATCTTTAATCTCGGTCACGGCATGCTGCCTCATGCAAAGATTGAATGTGTTGAAGCATTGCTGGATGTCGTTACCCAATGGAACCATGCCTAGAATATGCATCATCGGCGCCGGAATCAGCGGGCTGGCAGCCGCCTGGCAATTGCACCAGCAAGGTGCCGATTGTATTGTACTGGAAAAAAAACAGCGCGTTGGCGGTGCGATAAGAAGTGAACGCACTGACGGCTTTCTCGCCGAGGCTGGCCCGAATTCTCTCCAAATAAGCAACCCGGAAGTCGACGCTTTCCTCAGTTCCATTCCCGGCTTACAGGATCAACAGATCACTGCTAACACTGCGGCAAACAAGCGCTTCCTCGTACGCGACGGACGTGTCCATCCGGTGCCGATGGGTCCACTGCAAGCCCTCACTACCCCACTTTGGTCGCTGTCCGCAAAACTGCGCGTCCTCAAAGAACCCTTTATCCCCCGTCGCGAGGACACAAGCGAGGAGAGTGTTGCGGACTTCGTTTGCCGGCGATTGGGGAGCGAGCTTTACCGCTACGCCATCAATCCGCTGGTCGGCGGCATCTATGCCGGCAAACCTGAAGCACTTTCCCTGCGCTATGGATTCCCGAAGTTATATGCCCTCGAAGCACAACACGGTGGCTTGATCCGGGGCGCTTTAGCGAAAATGCGCGCCTCAAAAAAATCAGGGCAGCCCCGTTTCAAGAAAAGTATTATCAGCTTTAAAGATGGTCTGGAGTCCCTGCCGCAATACCTCTCCAAAGCCCTTGGTGCCAGCGTGCAAACCGGCGTCCGGATCGAGGGCATTAAACGCAATGATACCGACTGGGCCGTCGAGTGGAATGGAAAGTCTGAACGCTATGACCGCGTCATTATCACCACTCCCGCCTATGCCCTCAGTGAACTCCCCCTACCGCACGATTTACTGGAAGCGCTTGCACCACTTGCCGCAATTGAATACCCACCTGTATCGGTTTTGAGTTTGGGCTTCAGCCGCAGTGCGGTGGATCATTTGCTGGACGGCTTTGGCGTGCTTGTGCCGGAGTGCGAACAGCGCTCCATCCTCGGGGCACTTTTCCCCTCAAGTTTTTTTGAAGGCCGCGCGCCCGACGGGTCGGTCCTGCTAACCGTATTCGTTGGGGGCGATCGCCAGCCCCACCTCAGCTGCAACGATGCTTCGCTTTTAGAACAAAGGGTGCTGCCGGATCTAACTGAATTGCTCGGTATAAAAGAAGCGCCCGTGATGCGGCATTTGGCGCATTGGCCGCGCGCCATTCCACAATATAAAATTGGCTATGGGCATTATTTAAAAACCATTACGGATGCTGAAACCCGCTACCCGGGCTTCGAAATCATGTCGAACTACCGAAACGGAATTTCACTCAGCTACTGCCTGGAAGCAGCAATTGCCGCTAAAATTTAATCCAGCCCGCGCGACAACCATGCTTCCGCCTGGGACGCGCCTTTCGGATGCAGGGCCGCCTTTAAAGCCTCGGAACCCGCCTCCGCTTCCGTCGCGCATTCCGCGGTGCAAGCTTCCAGTAAAGCGGCGCTGAGATTTTCCGCGCTTGCAGTACCTTGAATAAATTCGGGATGCAACGGACGGTTCAGGAGCAGGTTTGAGATCCCGATAAAGGGAATCTTCACCAATAAACGACTCAAACGATAACTCCATGGGTTCATGCGGTAAGCAATCGCCCCCGGAATGCCGCTCATTGCAACGGCCAGAGACATCGTTCCCGAGCTCATCAAAGCCGCCTGCACTCCGATGCGCTCGTCCGATTTTTCGATCAATTCTACCCCATCTTTCATTTCGGGAAAATCCTGCAAGATGGTTTCCAAAACTTCGCGAATGCGCTCGCTGGGATAAATAACCTGCGCACGCAGTTCCGGTTTCACTTCGCGAGCCTTGCCAAAACCCGATAGCAATACAGGAAAGATGCGTTCACATGCGGCGGTCCGGCTGCCGGGAAGCAATAATACCGGGCCGGTGGCGTCATAATGAAACGGGAACCGGTGACCTTCGCGCGCAAAGGGATGCACCACATACTCCACCGGCAAATCTGTATCTTTGTAGCATTCGACCTCAAAAGGAAAGATCACGCTCAAGCGGTCAATTAACTCTGCCATTTGGAAACGTCGCTTCGCCTTCCATGCCCAAATCTGCGGGCCGATGTAATAATTCAGGCCAATGCTTCCACCTCCTTTTCGACTCAGACCCCGTTTGTGCAGCTCCTTCGCCAAGCGCAAATTAAAACCAGGGTAATCGACAAAACAGATATGCTTCGGTTGGTATTGTTCAATCCAGTCGAGGGTGCGGTCAAACAGACCCTTAAAAAATGAATAATGCCGCACCACTTCGATAAAACCGACCACCGAGACCGCCGTGAGGTCATAGAGCAACTGCGCCCCTGCGGCCGCCAGTCTCGGCCCTCCCAAGCAAGCGACCTTTAAATCAGGCTTTTCCAAACGCAAATGAGCCAGCATCTCCGCCGCATGTTCATCACCCGAATGCTCCCCGCATAAAATCAACAGGTCTACCCTTGAATCACGCGGCGCTTCAAAAGCGGCCGGAGTTTGAAGCGGTGCACTCATTTCAAGCAATCACACTAAGATTTCGAGACAAGTTCGCTCACCTGAATCGCTAACTCCAGGGCAGATCGCCCAAGATCCGCACCGACTTTCGGTTCGCCCGCTTCCCTTACCACATTCACGAAAGAAGCCAGTTCCAATTTCAGTGGTTCCTCTTTCTCAATCGGAATGTTCTCACGCACCAATTCCTCCCCTTCCTTCTTCAGGAAGTGACCGGTTTGATTCATGAAATCCAAGGACAGGTAGTTTGCCGACTGAAAGACACGGATTTCACGTACCTTCTTCATACTGACCCGGCTGGTATTGATATTAGCCACACAGCCATTCTCAAAAACGATGCGCGCATTCGCAATATCCTCACTGTTCGAAAGCACGTTCACGCCCACTGCCTCGACCGAAGCAACCGGCGAGCGAACCAATGCAAGAATTACACCGAGGTCGTGGATCATTAAATCCAACACCACGCCGACCTCCGTGCCCCGGGGATTATAGGGTGCCAAACGGTCTGCAGTGATGTATTGTGGCGCGGTGACTGCCTTTTCCAAATAGCCCATCACCGGGTTGTAATGCTCGACATGACCCACCTGTACAATACAGCCCGCCTTCTTTGCTGCCGATAAAATTTCCTCCGCCTCCTTCATACTCACGCAGAGCGGCTTCTCAATCAACAAATGGCAACCGCCCGCCAGGAGCGGCAACGCAACCTCACTGTGTTTGTCCGTCGGCACCACAATACTAACGGCATCACAGGCATCCGCCAGCGCTTCAAGCGAATCAAACCGTTTGCATTGATGGCGCTCGCAGATTTCTGCGGCGCGGGCATCATTGGATTCAACGATCCCGACAAACTCACAGTCTTCGAGCGCCTCATAGATGCGCGCGTGGTGCTGGCCCAAATAACCGGTTCCGACTACCCCGCAGCGGATCTTGGAAAATGTATTCATTGGGACTAGATATGTAGCTCGATTCCGGCTGCTGGCAACCCTCAAGCGCAGAGCCACTTTCGCCCTTGATTTAAAGAATCATTCCAGCCGCAACCGTCTCGTTGGTTTGTTCGTCAATCAGAACAAAACTGCCCGTGATGCGATTCCGGCGATAGCTGTCAGCTATCAGTGGTGCCGATGTGCGGATCGAAATACGGCCTATATCGTTGTGACTGAAGACCAAGTCGTCCTCTATTTTATGCAAAGTGTTGATGTTCACCTTATAACGCACTTCCTGAACCAAGGCCTTAACCTCTTTTTCAGTGTGGCGTAAAATATATTTACCGCGCCCTGCGAGCTTTTTGTCCGCAGAAAACCAGCAGATCATCGCTTCAATATCCTGCTTCGGTTCGGGCGGATTATTGAGCTTCACCAGCATATCACCGCGCGAAATATCAATCTCATCGTCCAGTGTGAGCGCGACCGACATTGGTGCAAAAGCTTCCTTCAATTCACCATCCATGGTGTGAATTCCCTTGATCGTGGATTCAAAACCGGAGGGTAAAACTTTTACCTTGTCGCCGGGCTTGAAAACGCCGCCGGCAATTCGCCCCGCAAAACCGCGAAAATCATGCCATTTATCCGAGTGCGGGCGTATCACCCATTGTACCGGAAAACGGGCGTCGATGTGGTTTTCATCCCCACCGATATAAACCGTCTCCAAATGATAGAGCAGCGTTGGACCCTGATACCACGGCATGTTGGCTGATTTATCGACAATATTGTCACCCAAAAGCGCGCTCGCCGGTATAAAGGTAACCTCAACAATATTATCGAGGCGCGAGGCGAACTTCTTAAAATCCTCGACGATCGCATTATACGTACCCTCATCCCAGTCGACCAAATCCATTTTATTGACGCAGACAACGACGTGCTGGATGCGCAAAAGATTTGCAATGAAGGCATGGCGACAAGTCTGCTCGATGATACCCTTGCGGGCATCCACCAATAAAATGGCGAGATTCGCAGTCGATGCCCCCGTAACCATATTACGGGTGTATTGCGTGTGCCCCGGAGTGTCTGCGATGATGAACTTACGCTTTGGCGTCGCAAAATAACGATACGCCACGTCGATCGTAATCCCCTGCTCCCGTTCCGAACGCAAGCCATCCGTCAGGAGCGCGAGATTCACATTTTCATCGCCCCTTGATCTTGAGCTCTTCTCAACCGCCTCAAGCTGGTCTTCAAAAATAGCTTTGCTATCGTAGAGAAGGCGACCAATAAGGGTGCTCTTGCCATCGTCCACCGAACCGGCGGTCGTAAAGCGAAGAAGATCCATATCGAGGTAACCGGCGGCTGTATTCGTTTCAGTCATACTATTAAAAAAAGAAATGTTTGAATTGTTGGTATAAGAATTCGCTTCGCAGGGCTTAGAAGTAACCCTCTTTTTTGCGGTCTTCCATCGCAGTCTCAGAGCGTTTGTCATCCGCCCGCGTGCCGCGCTCGGTTTGTCGCGCCGCCGCAACTTCTCCAATAATGGCATCCAAGTCCGAGGCATCGGAGAGTGCTGCCCCCGTGCAGGTGGCGTCCCCGATTGTGCGAAAACGAATCCGCATGTCTTTAACTTGCGCTGCTTCATCCGGAAGGAGCTCAATGAAATCAGTCACCGCCATAATAACCCCGTTCCGCACAAAACAGGGACGCTCATGCGAGAAATACAGGCTGGGTAAATCGATCTCCTCCAGCTTGATGTATTGCCAGATGTCCATCTCCGTCCAATTGCTCAGAGGAAATACGCGGAAGTGTTCACCGTGATGCTTGCGGCCGTTGAAAATGTTCCACAACTCCGGACGTTGATTCTTGGGGTCCCATTGCCCGAACGCATCCCGGTGGGAGAAAAACCGTTCTTTCGCACGCGCCTTTTCTTCGTCGCGCCGTCCGCCTCCAAGTGCGGCATCGTAATTACCCGCCTCAAGACCGTCAAGTAAGGCAACGGTTTGCAATCCGTTGCGGCTGGCATGGGGACCGGTCTCTTCCTTTACCTTGCCGGCATTAATGGCCTCCTGTACCGAAGCCACCACCAATTCCGCGCCCAGTTCCGCAACAAAGCGATCCCGATATTCCATCGTTTCAGGAAAATTATGGCCGGTGTCCACGTGCATGAGCGGGAACGGCAAACGGGCGGGATAAAATGCCTTCTTAGCCAGGTGCGCCATGACGATGGAATCCTTCCCTCCTGAAAAGAGAAGAACCGGCTTTTCAAACTGGGCAGCCGTTTCGCGCAAAATATAGATCGCCTCAGACTCGAGTTGTTTGAGGTGCGTGATGGAATAATCTTGGTGCATTGTTAATTCGTTGGTCGCTTTAAAAATGATTACTAAACTTTGATCATGGGAAGCATTAAATCGAGTAATTGCTGAACCGCATCCTCTTCACTCAGGGCATCGGTATCAATCACCCAATCCGGATCGTCGCTTTGAGGTGGCTCAAAACCGGAATCCTTACCCGTAAAGTCTTTTACCGAACCCGCCGCTGCCTTCGCGTAGAGCCCTTTCACATCGCGCTTGGCGCAGGTTTCATAACTCGCCTTGACATAAACCCGGGTGCAATCATCCGCACCGACGATATCAGCAACGCTCTCACGCAGCGCGCGGGTCGGGGTTATGAACGAGGCAAAAACAACCACGCCCGACTCAACAAAGAGTCGTGCCACTTCCGAAATTCGGCGAATATTCTCCACGCGATCCTCATCCGAAAATCCCAGATCCTGATTGAGCCGACTTCGAATATTATCCCCATCGAGCAGCTTGGTGAAGATTCCCGCATCTGTCAAAGCGCGCTCCAGAGCAATCGCCAGGGTGCTTTTCCCAGAGCCCGACAAGCCATAAAGCCAAAAGACATGACCCCGCTGCGAAAGCTGTGCCTCTTTCGCCTCGCGTCCCAGCATCCGGTGAAACTCGGTATGTATGTTTGCCCTCATTGGTACTTATAGCAGAATCTTGAATGACGAAGGGTCTTAATATTAGTTAATTAGTCAAGAACTAATATTAAGACATTAGGAAACGCTACTTTGACCCGTCTGCCGGCGGCGTCTTAAGCATCAGGCATTCGTTAGACCAATCGTTCGCCAAGCGCGCCCGTCCTACCTTGGTCGCCAATTCCGAACCCTTGGTTAACAATTTTATCCTGTAGGGCTTGGCGATACCTTCCTCGCCGAGCAGCCTTTCATAAATGACCAATGCCTGTTCTTTATGATCCAATCGTGCCATCAAATCTGCCAATTTCTGAACCAACACCTTGTCCTCCTTGGCATAAACCGTGATATATTGCATGACGCGCAAGACCTCCATCGCTTTATCGACCTCCCCGGAATCCGCATAGCGGGAGGCAAGCGCAAACGCCAGAGGAAGCGAGGGCGCGCGTTGAAACTCCCCACGCAGGTAGGTCGTAGCGGTTGTCGCACTGCCATTTAAATCAATGCGCTTGACTTCGCGCAGCACCGCATAGGGCACATCCGCTGCCCCCAACTGCGCCCCAAGTTTTTTTTGAAAGGGTCGATACAGCGGATCACCAATCGCCACTCCCATCCAACTGAACCCCGGTATACTGTAAGCCGCCGCTTCTCCCCAAGTGCCGCCTTCAAGCAAGAACTCCAAGAGTCGGTGCGGATGGTGGGTCATTTGAAGATAGGGCTCGTAGACATTTCCAAGCGTTGCGCAAAACCCCATCTTTAGTAAGGCACCAAGCCAATATCGGTTTGTAGTGCGCAAGGAAGTCGCTGAAAAACTGTGCAAATGAAGCGCCAGCGCACCGGGCGGGACGCTCCAGTTCGCAATTTTGAAATTTCCGTAGGCATCCTTGTAGTACCAACCCATGTAGATAGCCGGCGCATCGAAGCGATCCCGCTCGTCCAGCAGTCGCTTGGTTGATTCTATCGTAGTGTCAAAATAAGCGGCTACAACCATTTCGCTCGCCTCCCGGAACCATTCGTCCCCGCTTGCATGAGGCCCCCCGAGATCGAAATAGGCACGCCCCTGCAGACCCATACGCTCACCCTCCAGGGTGCGCTCAATCAGGGAACGAACCGTCCTGACATCCGGTCCGTCAATACGACTGACCCGCAATGCCGTTTGCAGGATAAGCGAGGACGGCTCCTTATTATCAAAAAACGGGTTTGGATTGTATGCCGTCATGGAGCGCCGACCCGGCATTGCCAGTAGCGCCAGCTCTGAATCCACCGAAGCACGGTTGTATCTGAAGTTTTCAGGAATTTGTCCGTTATTTGGCGCGATTGCTTCGGCATCATTACTGATCCTGAGCGGCACGCCGTAAACCGGAACCAGATAACTGATATCATGAAGTCCCGCGACCAGCCATTTACGACCATGGGCATCGGCTATACCCGACTTGGCGCCAATTATCAAACGTCGGTCCAACAACGCCTCCAAGAGCGGATTGTGCAAGGTATCGACATATTCCCTGATGCTGATGGTCTCTTTTTCCGGCAGGGGCAAAGCGATGATATTGCCCTCTGGAATAGATCGCATCTCCGCATAATAACGCGCCAGAGCCATCGAATCTTTGGACGAACTATTTGCTAAAATAATTAAGCGTTCAGCCTCTCCCGCTCCACTTGCCAAGAACGGCACTAAAAGGAATAAGCAACGAATCTTTTTAACAATACCCATATAACCCTGAAGCATTGCCCAAAGATTTGAAATTGTCGATGCCCTAGATGCAACTGTGGGCATCATCGACCGGTAGGCACATCAAACGAGCTTAGGACTCCGCCTGCTCCTCTGATTCCTGTTCCGCATCTTCGTGCGCGTCACCTTCATCGTTGGGATCAAAATCAGCCTCGGTTTCGTTGAACTTCAAGCGACGCTTGCTCTCGGGAAGCGGAGACAAAACCATCGTGACCTGTCGACCCACCCGACGTGCGTCCATGTCTGCACTCGATACCCCAGCCAACTCATCGCGGGCGAGATTGACCCGTTCAACGCCCAACTCGGTGTGCTCCATCTCTCGTCCGCGGAACTGTAGGGTGAGCTTTACCTTGTTACCGCTGTAGAGGAATCCTTCCGCCCGACGCAACTTCGTCTCAAAGTCATGCTGATCAATCGAGACCCGGAACTTCACTTCCTTCATCTTCACACTGGACTTACCCTGTTTGCTGTCCTTTTGCTTCTTGCTTTCTTCGTAAAGAAATTTTCCAAAATCCAGAATTCTACAAACCGGCGGGCGAGCACCGGGGGAAATTTCAATCAGGTCGAGTCCGACCTTCTTGGCCAATTCCAGCGCCTTCTTGGAAGTCATCACACCAAGGTTGGTGCCCTCCGGTCCAATCACGCGCACTTCGGTAGCGCGAATACGGTCATTTCTTCTTAAGCCCTTCGGGCCACGGTTGCGGTTCGGGTAACGACCGCGGGAGTGAGGATATTTTGCCATTAAGTATATTTATCAGTGAAGAATCCTACAGCGGTTTTCAGAATGAAACCGGCTCGGAAGGTGGAGCCTACAGCCCCCGCCAAAACGCATTGCTTGTGTGTTACGATTTTCGATTTAATTAACAAAGTAGGAATTCTTTATATATCTTAGTAGTGATTGCTTTTTTTTATTCAACCCAAAAGAAAATCAGATGCTGAAACTTTCCCCACAGCTGCAATTTGCGGTGGCATTGGGGTTGGTGAACTTGAAACCACCCCCCACAAGCTTGCTGGAATAGTCCAGTTTTGTGCCCTTGAGATAAAGCGCACTGCGGGAATCCACCAGGATCGCCGCACTAAATGCACGCACTAAAATATCCCCGCGTTTCGCTTCCTCCACAAATTTCATATTGTAAACCAGGCCATTGCAGCCGCCCCCCGTTATTTTCACCCGCAGGAATTCACCCTTTTCCTCGCGCGCAACGAGTTGGACTAACTTTTCGCCGGCTTCGGCGGTCACCTCCAACAGCTTTTCGTTCCCCTCGCGCACCCCCTCGGGCAATACATTCGTCATCGACATCGCTTAAAACAAACTCATATCCGCGATACGGTCAACTCTCGCGCCAACTGTAATGCCGCAAAAAAACTACCACTATCCGCGCATCCTTTTCCCGCGAGCGTATACGCAGTTCCATGATCGGGGCTGGTTCGCAAGTGCGGCAGACCCAGTGTGACATTGACGGCGGTATCAAACTCAAGCGTCTTGACCGCCGCCAAACCCTGATCGTGGTACGCCGCAACCACCACATCAAAGTCACCCTTTCTTTGACGATTAAAGACCGTGTCTCCGGGCAGGCATTCCGAGACCCCGGGGTACTGCCCCCGCAGCTCACCCAGGACGGGATTCAAAATCTCCTCCTCTTCATGCCCCAAAAGTCCGCCCTCCCCCGCATGAGGGTTCAGCCCGCAAACCCCGATTCGAGGCTCCGAAATACCCAGGCGACGCGCCAATCCGTCCGCGCGCTCAACCGCACGCGTCAGGCTCGTCGCAGTGAGTGCCGCCGGAACCTGCGCCAGCGGAATATGCCAAGTTGCCAAAACCACCCGCAAGGATTGACCCACAAAAGCCATCGTGGGCTCACCGCCCCATTTGGCGGCGAAGAATTCGGTTTGCCCGGGGTGCTCGAAACCTACCCTTTGCAGCCAATGCTTACTGACCGGCCCCGTGACCACCGCACGAAAACGACCCGAGGCGCAACCCGCCGCCGCTCTTTCCAATGCCGCCAGAGCCACCCTCGCCGCCGCCTCGCACGGTTCACCGGGTTTCACTTCAAAACCAACCGCACCCACCGATTCATAGCCGATCCCAAAGCGCGCCGCCAAAGGCTTCGCCCATGCTTCCGGACCGAGCAAAAAACAACCCTCGCCTTGATTCCGGTCCTGCTCCAGCGCACCCGCAATAACCTCCGGACCCACGCCCGACGGATCACCGCAGGTCAACGCCAAGGGCTGCTCTTCTGTTTTATCCCTCATTATTCTGCGGGCTGGCAAAACCACGTTTCCCCATTTCAAAAAATCCCAGAAAAGCCTGTCCCATTGGTGACAAACCCAGACTTCCCTCCTCCAGTGCGGCCTTTGCCTTCGCCTTGTAATTACCGCCGCCCTTGTAAACCGCATGGTAACACGCCTTCACATCCTGAATCACTTCAGGGTCGATCTTTGCGCGGCGCAGGCCGACCAGGTTCAAGCCATGCACCGCATTCCGGCCCGCCGCCATGCAAGCGGGCGGCACATCAACCGTCATCAAGGCATGTCCCGCAAGGATCGCGTAGGCACCAATGCGACAAAACTGATGCACCCCACTTCCACCACCCAAAAAACAACGCTCGCCCACCTGCACGTGCCCGGCAAGCAATACCGCATTCGCCGCAATCACGGCATCCCCCAACTCACAGTCGTGCGCGACGTGCGCCTGCGCCATTAAAAAACAATCACTCCCAATCGTGGTCGCTTTACCCGCATACATCGATCGATGCACCGTGCACCCCTCGCGGAAAACCACCCGGTCACCCACATGCACGCCGCTCTCAATTGAAGCATCGAAGCCGATTGATTGCGGCTCCCCTCCCAATACCGAGAACGAATCCACCCGCACCCCATCTCCGAGGCGCGTGCCCGCGCGCAGCACCACATGCGAGGCGATCTCACAACCTTCCCCGACTTGAACGCCCCCTTCAATGATCGCATACGGCCCAACGCTACAGCCGGCTCCCAGCACAGCCCCCTCATCGACAACGGCGGTAGAATGTATTTTCATATTCAGGGTCTTAGTTAAACAGGGTCATCTGCGGAGTTTTCACCATATCGTAGAGTTTTAAAATTCGCAGCAATTGCAACAAATCCGACTTCTGGTAACTGTGGTTTACCTCCACATGACGCAAGAGATTTTCGAGAATCGTACTGAAAGCGATGATCCCATCGATCCCCCGCTCCTTGAGGAGTTCGATACTTTCACTGCGCAGCGGATCCGCAGTCGGGAGCCCCGGCAAAACCAAAATCTTCGAAAAAGAAGCGGCCTCCGCCGCCACCGCAGCATCAATCCCGGGTTCGTCGAAACTAAAATAAGACTCCGCCTTGTTGAGGACATCCTTCTTGAGGAAATCAAAAATCTTGCTGCTGCTACGCAACATTGCGGGCGTGAAGCGCGAGGTATGCCATCCCTTCACCACCACCACCGCGCGACGAATCCGCGCGACGTCGCCCGAAAAAAGCTGAAAGCTCGAACTCTCCCCGACGTCGCTCGCCACCGCCGGATTAAAGACGACCATATCGATTTCCTCATCCGCCCGCTTCTTGCGTGATTGCACCGAGTATTTCCGAAGCTGCCGGACGAAAAATCCATTCACCTCAAAATATTCGCGCACTATATTTTCATCGAATCCCGCCATCGCCACTATTCCATAGCGCAAACTCAGGTTAGGTCAATGCAATCACCCTGCCAGCCGCCTTCAATGAAAAGCTGCAAAACTCCCTGCACCCAGCCATTGCACAAGGGATTACTTCGGTTGCACAGACCTACTTTCTTTAAAAACTGATGCTGCCGATCCGGTCGATCCCCCGCCGGCCAATGCCACCAATACCAAAATGAATCGAGCAGACCCTCCGCCTGTGCCATCGGCAAAAAAGCATCGACCATCGCGGTATTGCAACGCGTAAGCCCCGCAACCTTGCGCAGTTGATTATCGTGGAATTCCGCTTGCAGCGTGGGCATCCCGACGCGCCGCCGAAATGCCGCGGTTGATGCCTCCTCAGTCACACCGGGCAAACCTTGTAATGCCGCCCGCAATTTACCGGGCCAATCCGGCACTGCCTGCACCAGATCCATGTAATCCATCAGACGTCGCCGGGGATTGTTTGCAGGTCGTTGACCGCCCCGTGCCCAATTCCCGAGCTCCGATGCATGTGCCGCCTCGACCGCAACCGCGCCCGATTCCCACAATTCTAGAGGATAGCGATCCGCGATGCGCGCCATGGGCAAACGGTTGCGCGCATAACCCAACACCTCCAGCAGATAGCTATGACATGCCTTGCGCCACCCTGCCGACTCTAACCGTTGCTTCGCATAAATAACTTTCTGTTTCCAACGTTGTTGTCCCGCCCGCTGCAAAATTGCCCGCCGTGTTGCCTCGTCCAAAGCCATAAAAGCGTTCACCCATTCCAAGTGATCGACCGTCTCCATTTCACGCAAGGCTGCCGCTTCAGCATACGACTCCAAATCGCAGTGCAACTTGGGCATCAAATAAAAAGTCTCCAAGACCTGACCTGCTTCTGTTTTTACAGGCTTGATGTCGCGATCCAATGACCTCAGTTCAAACAAAACCACATGCAGCACGACTTTGTTAAAATTCGAATTTAGATCGTGCCCATGCGCCTGCCAATCCGTCTCATAAAAATGAACCTCCACATCCCCCGTTCGCAATTCGCCCGCAATGCGCAAAACCGCATTCAGAAAATCCGGGCCGCCTCCATGATTCCAGCTCCCGGGATCGACGATCTCCAGCGCCTCACCCGAAGCGGTCCTGAGATCCAAACATTCGAAATCCTGCCTCAACCAAATCTGCTGCAAAACCCGCTCCGACATCGTAAAAGCGCCGTATAATCCATGCAGCTCCTCTACTTGTCTCGTCTCGCTCATTGTATACCAAATTCAAAGTTGCAGATCTATATCCAGGCCGTTCCGAAAAACTTGCTGGTTCTTCTTATTGTGACGGCGCGTGTCCTGCCGCAGTCGCGTTTCACAAGCTTGCGCCCAACTAAAGAGTTCTTCCGGTCGCAATGCCATCGCCCCACTCGCCCGCGTTGCTTCCCGTACCATGTTGTCATTGCTCACCACACTCACGCCCGAAGGTTCACGGACGCGTTTCACGATGCGCTCAATCACCCCGTCTGCCGTCAACGCCGCCGGTGCGTAGAGGTATTCAAAGGTCCGTGCCCCAAAAGGATGCTCCACCTCCAAATTTTCATTGCGGCTATCCAGAATCAACGCCACCCGGATCGCCTCCGCATCATGAATGGGGCGCACCATTTCCGCCAATTGATCGCGCGCCAAATCCAATTGACCCGCCATCAATTTGCGCAACGGGTCAGTGGCGTGGATGACATTATACGCATCAATCAAAAGATATCGTCTCTCGGACATAGCTTATAATATCCATTTATGCCGTGCTCGCTTTTGCCGCTTCAAAGGCCTTCATTGCACACTTATCACAAGCCTCACGCACCCCCGAGAAAAAGTCATTCCCCTTGTCGTCCACCAAAATGTAAGCCGGGAAGTCCTCCACTTCGATCTTCCAAATCGCCTCCATTCCGAGTTCCTCATATTCCAGCACTTCGATTTTCTTAATGTTATGCTCTGCCAAGAGCGCCGCCGGACCCCCGATCGAACCCAGGTAAAATCCACCGTGCGCTTTACACGCATCCGTTACCGCAGCGGAACGGTTCCCCTTTGCCAGCATTATCATCGAACCCCCTGCCGCCTGAAACGGCTCAACGTAGGCATCCATTCGACCCGCGGTGGTCGGACCAAATGAACCCGAGGGCTTCCCTTCTGGCGTCTTCGCCGGTCCGGCGTAATAAACCGGGTGATTCTTGAAATATTCCGGCAGTCCCTCCCCGCGATCCAGCCGTTCCTTTAATTTTGCGTGCGCCATGTCACGCGCCACCACAATCGTTCCCGTCAACGACAAGGGTGTCGCCACCGGGTATTGGCTCAATTCCTCCAAAATCACCTGCATCGGACGATTGAGGTCCACCGCCACCGGATCCTTGGGTTTTTCAATCTCACCCTCCGCCGGCAGGAAACGCCCAGGGTTGGACTCCAAAGTCTCCAGCCAAATACCGTCCTTATCGATCCGCGCTCGCACGTTGCGGTCCGCCGAACACGAGACCCCCAGCCCCACCGGACAAGACGCCCCGTGGCGCGGCAACCGAATCACCCGAATATCCAGCGCGAAGTATTTCCCGCCAAACTGCGCACCGTAACCCATCTCCCGCGTGTAGTCCAAAAGCTTTGATTCCAGCGCCTTGTCGCGGAACGCCCGACCATGCTCGTTCCCGCTCGTTGGTAACGAATCGTAATATTTTGTCGATGCCAGCTTTACGGTCTTCATGGTCGTCTCCGCAGAAGTGCCCCCAATCACGATCGCGATGTGATACGGCGGGCAAGCCGAGGTCCCAAGCGTACCCATTTTTTCAATACAAAATTTCTCCAGATTTGCCGGATTCAAGAGCGCCTTCGTTTCCTGAAACAGGAAACTCTTGTTCGCGGAACCCCCGCCTTTTGCCACAAATAAAAACTCATACGCCTCGCCGTCGGTTGCGAGCAGATCAATCTGCGCCGGCAGGTTGCAACCGGTGTTCACCTCTTCATACATGCTCAGGGGCGCAGTTTGTGAGTATCGCAAATTCTCCTTGGTGTAGGTATTGTAGACCCCTTCCGCCAGCGCGGCGGCATCACCGCCACCGGTCCAGACGGCCTGACCCTTCTTCCCGAGGATGATCGCCGTTCCGGTGTCCTGACAAAACGGCAAAACCCCATGCGCCGAAACCTCCGCATTGCGCAGGAGCGTCAGGGCAATCGTCCGGTCATTTTCAGTCGCCTCGGGATCCTCCAGAATCGCTGCCACTTGTTCCAAATGCGCCCTTCGCAATTTGAAAGCGATCTCACGCATCGCCGTCTCGGCAAGATAGGTCAAACCCGCCGGATCGACCTTCAATATACTGCGACCTTCAAATACTCCCGCTTCCACAAAAGCGTCCGTCAACAAAGTGTAATCCGTGCCATCAACCCCAAGCGGAAATGGTTTTTCGTAGTGAAACGGTGGTGGTAATTTCGACATACCAAAACATTTAACCAAGAAGGGTCTAATTGGAAAACATAAAATGTTTCCCGCCGCAATTCGTGAAACGCCCCAGGTGGTCTAATTGAATGAGCGACCGCAACCGCAGGTGTTCGTTGCATTCGGATTCCTTATTTGAAAACCCTTGCCGTGCAGGCTGTCATCAAATTCCACCACGCTGCCCTTCATATACTCCAGGCTGGCGGCATCCATGAAAAACGAGACTCCCTTGTCCTCAAACTCATGATCGCCCTCCTTCTTCGAGTCGAAGGACATCCCATACTCAAAACCCGAGCAGCCCCCCGCATCCACGAAAATGCGCAAACGTTGCGATGCATCCGCTTGCTCTGCCTGGAGACGACCTATCTGTGCCGCCGCTGCTTCCGTTAAAGTCAACATACCAACAATGAACTGCGGAATTTGCGAATTGTCAACTAACACCGATTTCTAAGCAATTTTCGTGCTAGAATCGCAAATCCGCTTGTTTTTCTTATAAAAAATTGTTTTTATAACCTGACCATCATGTGTGCACAGGAATTCCAACAAAGCCAAAAACAGACGCAATCACAGGTGCTTGCGCCACAGTTGCGCAATTCCCTGAAAATCCTGCAGGCACCCGCGACAGAATTACGCACCTCCATCCTCGAAGAACTTCAAAACAATCCCCTCCTCGAGGAACTGCCCCTCGACAGCATTAGCGTTGAGGACCTGAGCCAAAACAAAGACGACGACCGCAGCGGCGAAAGCGACGAACTCAACTTCGACGCCGAGGATTTCTCGACCCTCGATCGCCTCAATGAAGACATCCGTCAACAATTTGCCGAAGAAAACAGCGGCCAGAACTACAGCAGCGAAGACGAGGCGCGCCGTGAGCACTTTCTCAATTCCCTAGTGCTCGGCACCTCCCTCCAACAACACCTCATCCAACAAGCCGAACTCACCAACTGTACCGAAAGCGAGCGCGAAGCACTCCTCTACCTCATCGGAAGCCTCGACGATCACGGTTTCCTGACCGAGAGCCTTTCCAACTGCGCCCTCCAGTCACGCCTCCCCCTCGGACTCATGCAGGCGGCCTCCGAACGCCTCAAATCCTTTGACCCCGCGGGAATCGGAACCGCGGACCTCCGGGATTGCCTCGATACCCAGCTCACCCGCCTCGACCACGACGAAGCAAGCCTCCCCCGCCGCATCCTTCGCGAACACTTCAATCTCCTCGTCCGGCGCCGTATCCCCGAACTCGCCCGCCTCACCGGTGCCAAACCCGATGAAATCCAGAATGCCATCGCCCAAATCGGACGGCTCGACCCCGCCCCCGGCAAACGCTTCGCCCCCGACAGCAACACCGTCGTCGACCCCGATGTCACCGTCTTCCTCGACGAATACGACCAATGGCAAGTGCACCTCCACAACGATTACATCCCCAAGCTCCGGATCAACAGCACCTACAAGGCGATGCTCGCCAAAAGCACCCTCAGCAAATCAGAAAAGGAATTCCTCCTCGAACGCCTCCGCTCCGGAAAATTCCTGATCAATTCCATTGAACAACGCCAACAAACCATCGAACGCATCACCCGCGAACTCCTTATCCATCAACGCGAATTTTTCGAAGAAGGCATCGCAAAACTCCGACCCCTCACCATGAACACCGTCGCGCAGGTCGTCGGCGTCCACGAGACCACCATCAGCCGCGCCACCGCCAACAAATACATCCGCACCCCCCACGGCACCTTCCCGTTCAAATACTTCTTCACCACCGGCTACAAATCCGCCACCGGAGACGCCGTCTCCAACAAATCCGTGCAGGATATGATCGCCCAGTTGATCGAAGACGAGGACCCCGCCAAACCCCTCAGCGACCAGGCCATTGTTAATTTATTGCAGGAAAAAGACATCAAAATCGCCCGCCGCACCGTCGCAAAATACCGCGAAGCCCTCGGCATCCTCGCCACCAACCTCCGCCGCCGCTACGATTGACACCGCTCCCTGAGCGTTATTTTTCCTGAAAGGACGCATGCATCCGCACGATGATTCATTGTGCGTCGTAACAATAAAACCGTGCAAAAGGTGAACCTCCCGACCAAGGATTGCCCCGTCTGCCTCCGCCCTTTCTCATGGCGCAAACGCTGGAAGGATTGCTGGGAATCCGTGCGCTACTGCTCTGATGCCTGTCGCCGCAAACGCTCCACTATCAATGAAAACGCCTAAGCTATCACCCGAAGCCTCCGATGCCCTCATTCGGATGGCATGGCATGACCGCACCAGTTTCGACTCCATTCGCGAAAAAACCGGCTTTTCTGAAGCACAGGTGATCCAACACATGCGCCGTTCCCTCAAACCTGCCAGTTTTCGACTCTGGCGGAAACGCGTCACCGGACGCATCACCAAACATCGGAGGCTTTTTAAAGACCGAAACTTATAATTCTTAAAAAGCTCTCCATACCCATGGACCGAGGATCCGCACCTTCTCGCCTTGAGTTTCCTTGCATTCTTTCAAATTTATTTATTATTAAGAGCCTTAAACCCCTTTAATAATTTTTAATTGCAAATTCCTTGGCACGTGCAAGGTTCCTTCGTTAGCCGCATCGCCCCAGCGACCCCTATTCCTGAGCTATCTAAGCTAATACCTTTAGGAGTAGAACCACAGATGTCGCAGATGAACGCAGATTCAAAGAAAGACCCCGAGACTTATGCCATTATCGGCGCAGCTATGGAGGTGCACCGGGAGCTCGGGTCTGGTTTCCTTGAAGCCGTCTATCAGGACGCCATCGAGCTGGAGCTGACGGAACGGGCCATTCCTTCCATCAGGGAATACCCCA
>JBELLU010000026.1:0-2373 GCA_042096455.1 Opitutia bacterium | reverse complement strand
TACCCCACCCAAAAAACATCTGCGCTCATCTGCGCCCATCTGCGGTTTAACCCCAACGCCCCCCAAAAAAAAGCCCGCAGGACGCGGGCTAGAAAATTCTATCGTAAGATAAGCGCTACTTGCGCCGGCGATACAATACTGCCCCGCAGGCGAGAAGGCCCGCCAGAATGGCATACGTTTCCGGTTCGGGCACAACCGTAAAGTTGGCATTCATGCTTGAGGGGTGCGCAGAACAATAATAAGTGAGTGTGTCCGATGAAATATCGAATCCGGAATTAAAACTGAGGGTGAACGAAGATCCGGTGCCTCCTTGGTCATCATTAACATAGCTTGTTGTGGCACCGATGCTGATGTCACTTGTTGGGACGCCGGTGCCGTTGTCGCTAATTGCAAAGGGATGACCCGTGCCCGTGGGCAAGCGCGTAAAGCGATAGGTTTTACTCACGTCCAAAGTGTCCGTACCTTCATAGAAATTCAATTCGGTGGTCATATCGTAGTCCGTGAAGAAATCATACCCATCTGACACAAATTCGGCAATGTTGGTGACATAAATATCGATGATCGCATGAGCGCTGTGTAGCAGCGCGAAGAAAAATAGAAGGGAAAAGCGTAAAGTATTCACCTTTATTAATGGAATATACTCAACGTAACTTACAAATAAATTTTATATTATACAAAAAGGCAGGCAGGATGATTTTCAAAGCCAAGCCCCACAAAGCTTTACCCCATGACCTCAAGACATTCGCTCCCGATGGCGTCCGCGAGCAGTTGCCCACGGTGGGTGAGCTGACACTGCTCCCCTGACCATTCAAGGAGGCCCTGAGCTTGAAAATGCTTGAGCTTGTCCAACAAAGCCTGGCAATCCCCCGCAGCGGGAAAACGATGCTTGAGTTCGCCGAGGTCGATGCCGGCATTCATCCGCAGTCCAAACACCACCGCGTCCGTCAAAAGGAGGCGATCGTTTAAAACCACCTCGTCCTCCCGGGGCGGCACTCCCGATTCCATCCCGGCGAGCCATTGATCGAGGTTGGCGGGGCGTTGATAGCGCAGGCCGGCGTATTGACTGGCGGCGGAGGGGCCACAGCCGATCCATTCATGCATGCGCCAGGTGTTGAGATTATGACGGCATTCCCCGCCGGGTTTTGAGAAGTTGGAAATCTCGTATTGCGCGTAGCCGAGTTCCGCGAGCAAGTCCCATCCGCGTTCGTAGAACTGCGCGTCGCGTTCGTCGTCTATCCGAACTTTACCCTGCGAGAGTTTTACATAGAGCGCGGTGTCTTCCTCGAAAGTCAGGCAATAGGTGGAAATATGGTCGGGCTCAAGGCGGGCGGCCTCGCGCAAATCGGATTCCCATTGTGCCTGCGTTTGATTGGGAATTGCAAAAATAAGATCGAGGTTCGTGTGCGCAAAGCCCGCCGCCTGAATGCGCTCCCATGCTTGATAGATTTGCTTGGGTTGATGGAGGCGACCCAGCGAGTCAAGGAGGTTGGCATGGAAGCTTTGAACGCCCATCGAAATGCGGGTGACCCCCAGGTCGCGAAGGACCGCGAGTTTGTCGGTCTTCACAGTGGAGGGTGCCATTTCAATGGTCCATTCAGCAGGCGCATCCCCGAGGCGCTGGAGTTGTGCCCTACCAAGTCGCTCAAGGTCTTTGGCGGCAAGCAAGCCCGGCGTCCCCCCACCCCAAAAGACCGTCTCTATAATCCGGTCCTGCGGGAGCCCTGCAAATTCAAGTTCCATCGCTGCGAGGTAACGGTCAAGATCCCCCCGCCGGGGTTTCTCCTGATAAAAAGCACAAAAGTCGCAGGTGGAGGCACAGAAGGGCACATGGACGTATAGACCAAGGGGCGCGGGCTCTTTTGCTTGCGAACTCATAAAACAAAAGCATATCTTCATCCCCTCCCATGAAAGCCAAGCGCATTTTTACTCTACTCGCCTCAATCGCGTCGCTTTTTTTGAGCGGCTGCTCCGTTGCGATCCTCAACACCACGCCCGAAACCCTCCCGCGTTCGGCTTCGGGACTCTATACCCTCAGCGCGCGGGTTGCATTGACCGATGCGCTCGTGAACCGCGATTCCCTGGAAACCTATGTCGTCATTGACGGCAAAACCCATCGCATGCAGCCCCACCCCGACGGCGGCGGCTTCTATGAATACGAATACAACCTGCCCGCCAACCGTTCCGAGGCACTCTATTACTTTCAGATGCAATACCAGCTCCTCAGGGATAATACGCCGGACGATATTCAAAAGGCGCAGACCGAACTGCAGACCTTGAGGGTGGTTGCGCCGGATCCCGCCACCAGCTCCACGAATGGCTTATTTTTGCGGGTCATTCCGTCCAGTATCGACCTGCGCTCAGGTCAAGGCCAGG
>JBELLU010000025.1:17633-26170 GCA_042096455.1 Opitutia bacterium | reverse complement strand
GTTAAAAGAGGTGGGAAGGTAGTTCCTTGTTGCTGGTTGGACATTGGAAGTTCGAAGTTCGAAGTTCGATGTTCGAAGTTGTCAAAGTTCGAAGTTGTCGCGGTTCTCAAGCATTCACGTCCATCAAGCGAATAGGCACATGACGCGCGTAGTGCCGGAAGTCTTTATCCTTGGTCAGGATCGGCATGCCCCACAGGACCGAGCAGGCACAAAGCAAAAAGTCATACTGCGAACCCTGAATGCCCTTGCTGCGGCAACGATTGAAATAACGCGCCGCCAATACATAGGCCTCACTCGTGAGCTCACGGTCCGGAAAAGCCGCCAAATACCCGCGGATGCGCTCAAAGACTTCCTCGTCCCGCAAACCGCAAAGGATTTCCATCCGAACAAAAGGCGCCAGTTCGACCCGGCGTTCCTCTACCAGTTGCACCAGAGCCCGCACTTCACCGGAAGCCCTACCCTTCCGTTTGCGCAGTGCCTCCAACCACACATCCGTATCGACCAAAACCTTCACCGCGATTTCCGTTGCGCTTTATAGTCGTAATCGGGATCCATCTCCACCGTTCCAAAAACCTCCAGCACCTTCAATTGTTCACGATGGCGCACGTATTCCGCCAGCGCTTCATTCACCACTGCCTTCTTCGTCTTTTTCTCCGCCAGTGAGAGCGCCCGCTCCATGAGACCGGAATCTAATTCAATGTTGGTTGCCATGTGCGAACGTCTGCACAAAAAAACCTCCGCTTCAATCCCGATCCATTCCAGGCTCCTGCTTTCCCATACCCAGCTACCAAATCCCGCGATCGCCCTTTTTCAGGCTCCGAGCCACCGCGACCAATAATTGAACCGTGTGCTCGACGTCTGCGAGATCGACCAACTCACTGGGTGTATGCATATAGCGCAGAGGAATCGAGAGCAGACCGGTCGCAATCCCCGCTTGCGCCACTTGTATCGCCCGCGCATCCGTTCCCGTAGGACGCGGATCCGCCTCGACCTGATACGGAATCTTCGCCTTTTCCGCCACCGCAATGATGCGTTCAAATAACATCGGGTTGATGTTTGGCCCGCGGCACACAATCGGCCCACCGCCCAGCTTGAAGGAACCGTATTTGCGTGCATCGCAATCCGGCGAATCCGTGGCGTGACCCACATCCACCGCAATCGCAAAATCAGGATTCTCGGAAAACGCCGCCGTCATCGCGCCTCGGGTTCCGATCTCTTCCTGAGTGGTCGCCGCCGCCGTGACCCGCGCCGCCAATTTCGCCTTGCCCTTTTCCGTTGCCAGTCGCCGCACTGCTTCCAGCACCGCATAAGCTCCCGCCTTGTCATCAAAGGCCCGCGCCACCCCGACGCTCCCGCGCAACAATTCAAATCCCTGGTCATACACCGCCGCGTCTCCAATCCGCACCAAAGCCTCCGCTTCCGCCTTCGAGTTCACCCCCAGATCAATCCAAATTTGATGCGTCTCCGGCACCTTCTTCCGGTCTTCCGCACTCATGAGGTGAATCGCGCGCTTACCCGTCACGCCCTTCACCACGCCCTTTTGCGTCAGGATTGAGACCCGCCGCCCGGAAATCATCGTTTTATCGTGCCCCCCAAGGGTGTCGAAATACACAAACCCCTTCGCATCGATATACGTGACGATCAAGCCCAGTTCATCGATATGCCCCGCAAATAAAATGGAAGGATCCCCCTCGGGGTTCACCGTCGCAAAACGATTCCCCATCGTGTCCTGGCGATACCCATCCACCACCGGCTCGATAGCGGCATCGACCACTGCCTGCGCTTCATACTCATGCCCCGTTGGAGAGCGCGCCTCCAATAATTCCACCAGAAAATCCGGCGGAGTGATCGCCTGCGCGCGGCGGGCTGGTCTCGATTGTTTCGTTTTTGCGACAGTCGTTTTCTTGGGCATATGAAAGGATTAGCGCAGCCCCGCAAAAAATGCACGCGTTTTTCACCAGTTGTGGGGTTGGGACGTAGTTGGTTGTTAGTTGAAGGTCCGATGTTCAAAGTTTACGCGCTTCATTTATTCAAAAACCGAACGTGGAAGCGACACTCTTGTCGCTTTTCAAGCACCGCAAAAGCGGCAGGATTACCGCTTCCACGGCAAACAAGCCTTTCGTGCTTTTCGTGTTGTTCGTGGTTAACTTTCAATGTTCGATGTTCGAAGTTCTGTAAGAGTAAGATTAAGGGTCTGCTCAACTAGCAACTAACAACGTTCAACTAGCAACTAACAAGCCACTAGCACTTCAAACGGAAAACGCTCACGGAGTGAGGCGGCAACTGCAGACAGAGGGAATGCGGGCGCCCGTCCCATTCGATCGGTTCGCTCTCAAGTCCGCCGCAGTTCCCGAATCCCAGGCCGCCGTAATCCTTGGCGTCGCTGTTGAAAATCTCCTCCCAGTAACCGGCGGTCGGCACACCGACGCGAAAGCTATCCCGCAGGACGGGGGTAAAATTGCAGACCACCGCTAGGGTGTCGCCGCCCTCCCCTCCCTTGCGCAGGAAGGTGAGGCTGCTGTTGTCGCCGTCGGTGCAGTTGATCCATTCAAAGCTCGCAGGGTCGGAATCGGCGGCGGCGAGGCCGGGGGTCTCGCGGTAGAGTCGGTTGAGATCGCGGACCGCGTGCTGAATACCCTCGTGGTCGAGGTATTGGAGGAGATGCCAGTCGAGGCTGCGGGCGTAGGCCCATTCGCTCGATTGCCCAAAATCGCAACCCATGAAGAGGGTCTTTTTGCCCGGCCAGAACCACATCAGCCCATAGAGGCAACGCAACTGCCGCGCCTTGTTTGAAATCGGTTCCCCGGGCATTTTGTAGAGCATCGAGCCTTTGCCATGCACGACCTCGTCATGCGAGAATACCTGCGTGAACTGTTCGCTGTATTGATACAGCATGCCGAAGGAAAGTTGATGATGCGCGTATTTGCGGTGGATGGGATCCTTCTGCATGTATTCAAGGGTATCGTGCATCCAGCCCATATTCCATTTCAGGTCAAAACCGAGCCCGCCCTCGGCGGTGCTGGCGGTCACCCCCGGAAAAGCGGTTGATTCCTCCGCGATCATGAGGGTGCCGGGATAAGCGGCGTGGACGGCATCGTTGACGGTGCGCAGGAAATCAATCGCCTCGAGGTTCTCGCGGCCCCCGTGCTGGTTGGGGACCCATTCGCCCTCTTTGCGGGAATAGTCCAGGTAAAGCATGGAGGCGACTGCATCGACCCGCAGGCCGTCAATGTGATAGCGTTCACACCATGCCAGCGCGCTCGATATGAGGAAAGACCGCACCTCGCTGCGCCCGTAGTTAAAGATAAGGGTGCCCCAATCCTGATGAAACCCCTGCCGAGGATCGGCGTGTTCATAGAGCGCGGTGCCGTCAAACTGAGCCAGCGCGAAACTATCGGTCGGGAAATGGGCGGGAACCCAGTCCATGATGACCCCAATCCCGTTTTGGTGGAGGGTATCCACGAGATACATGAAATCCTGCGGGGAACCGAAGCGATGGGTCGGCGCAAAGAAGCCCGTGACCTGATACCCCCAGGAGCCCTCAAAGGGATGCTCCGCGAGGGGCATGAATTCGACATGCGTGTAGTGCATGTCTTTTAAATAGTCGACCAATTCGGTGGCGAGTTCGCGGTAGGTGAGCGGGCGGTTCGCGTCCTCCACGATCCTCCGCCAGGAACCGAGGTGGACTTCATAGATGCTGAGGGCTTCCTTCTTCCAATCGGTCGCGGCGCGGCGCGCGCACCAGTCGGCGTCCTGCCAAGCGTAATCGCCGGGGTCGCAAACGATGGAGGCGTTATGGGGCGGGGCCTCGAAAAACGTGCCGTAGGGATCGGTCTTAAGGTAGGGGTAGCCCTGCTGCGAACCAATCTCGAATTTATACTTCGCGCCGACTTCCAGTCCGGGGATAAAGAGTTCCCAGATGCCGGAGGCGCCGAGGCTGCGCATGGGATGGTAGCGCCCATCCCAATGGTTGAAATCGCCGACCACCGAAACACGCTTCGCGTTGGGTGCCCACACCGTAAAGGCCACCCCGGGGACGCCCTCCATTTTGCGGGGGTGCGCCCCGAGTTTGTGGTGCGCCTGCGGGTCGTGCCCGCTGCAAAAATAATACACATCCTCTTCGCTGAGGCTCGGCAGGAAACAATAGGGGTCATGAAATTGCCGGACTTCCCCGTTCGATTGCTCGCTCCGCAAACGATAGGCGAACACCTCCGCGCGCCCTTCGATCACGCCTTCAAATAAACCGTCCTCACTCAAACGCTCGAGCGGGTAGCGTTGTTCCGGGTCCGCCAAATCAACGACCTCGCACGCGTCCACCCCCTGCAGGAATGCCCGCACCACCAGCGCGTCCGCCTTCCCACGCTTTTTTTCCAGGAGGTGCATCCCGAGGAGATCGTGGGGTGCCCCGCAGTTGACCTGAGTGATCGATTCGAATTCGGCTTGGCTTAATATCACCCCTCTATGAAAGCCCTCACACCAGTTCTGGCAAGCGTCATAAGCACCCGGGCAAAAGCTCGGTTTTGATTCAGATGACAAAAAGCTTGTGCGGTCAAATGCCGCATTCATAGTCCCAATTGTGTACGTCTTAATGCGGTCATTCTTCTTATTTCCATGCCTCCCGGTGGCGCTATTGGCGACCCTGCCTGAGCTGAGTTCAATCGACCCGATTGAATACGATGAGGCGGCGCAACGTTTAGTCGCCCGCGGCGATGCCCGCCTCAAGCTGGAGGCAACGGAAGTCAGCGCGGATCAAATAACCTACTATCAGGAATATGGCTTGGCCGATGCCTTTGGGGATGCCGCCATCATGCGCGAGGGTTACCGCATGATCGGGGATCGCATCAGCTACGATGCCAACGAACGCGTCTTCACGGTGCAGGAACCCCGTACCGGTGCCTGGCCGCTCTACGCCAAAGGTCAGGAAGCCGGCGGTACGGTCGAGCATATGTCCCTCGAAAACGCCCGGATCTACTACACCGAGCCGGGCTTCTTCACGCCCAATATCAAAGCCAGTTCGGTTCGCTTTGAGGAAACCGAAGCCCACCAACGCCTGCAAATCAAGGGCGCCAAGTTTCAAATCGGGCGCATGCCGTTTTTCTATCTCCCCACCTTTACCTATTACGTGACTGAAGCCCCGTTCTACCTGGATGTGGATGCCGGTAGCAACAGCACCCTTGGCACCTACCTGCAAACCACCAGTCTCATTCCCATCACGCCCTCCCTCCGCCTCGGCGCAAATCTGGATTACTATACCAAACGGGGCGCCCTCATCGGCCCCGCTGCCCAGTATGTTTACGATAACGGGAACCAGCGCATGGTCGGCGTTTTCAGTTCGGGATATATCGAGGATCAGGGCAGGACCGGTCGAGACGTCAACGACAACCCCATTGATACCTCGCGCAGCTTCATCGAATGGCGGCACCATCACCAAATCGGTGAGCGCACTACCATTCAAACCAATCTCAGTTATCGCTCCGACTCCGAGGTCATGCGCGATTTCCGTGAGGATATTTTCAACGACGACCAACGACCGGACAGCTTCGCAGAGGCGGTTTACACCGGCGACAACTTCCTGCTCTCCGCCTTCACGCGCTTCAACCCCGCCGATTACCAACGCGTTCAAGAACGCCTGCCGGAGTTTCGTTTCGACTACCTGCCCATCCCGCTGGGCGAACTGGGCGCCTACCAACAAGGCGCGGTGAGCTACGCCCGTATTCGGGATGACTTCAACGCCGTTCCCAGCCTCGACACCATCACTTACCGCAGTTACGACCGCTTCGACCTCAGCTATCAACTACTGCGCCCGGTGCGGCTCAATGATTGGCTGACCCTTACTCCCCTCGCCGCCGCTCGCTTTAGCCACTACATGGATCAGAAAGTTGAATCCAACCCCGCTACCAATCCCGAAAACAGCGCCAGCCTTTCACGTTTCGCCATCGGCTTCGACCTCGCCGCACAGGCACAAGCCACCTACGCCACCCGCAATCGTATTTGGGGCGTTCAAGGCCTGCGCCATACCCTCCGCCCCACCCTCAAGTATCGCTACTTCACCAAACCCGACGGCCAAAACGATGCGGTGCAAATCGAACGCCGCGCCAACGACCTCAAACGACCCACCCTCGACCTGACCGAGCTCCGGAACCTCGATGATCTCGCCGAAACCCACCTCGTCCGACTGGGGTTGGAAAACCGCTTCCAGACCCGCGCTAAAGACTACGGCTCACGCACCCTCGCCGCCCTCAATTTCTATCAGGATATTCTTCTCGAACGGGAACAACTCAAATACGACAACACCCAACCCGACACCCTGCACGCCTCATGGGTTGAACTCATCGTGCAACCGGCCCCGTGGCTTAAATTTGACCTCGCGGCACGCATTGCCACCGAGCAAATGTCGCTGGAGGAACTCCGCAGCCGCACCACCCTTTTGAGTGGCGACGCCTGGAGCCTGAGCCTTTCCACCGATTTACTCCTCGATCAAGTGGATCAATATCGCCTCTTCTACATGCATCGGCTCAGCGAAAACCAAAGCTTCATCGCCAACACCCGCTTTAATGCCGATACCGGCACCTTCGACTATACCAGCATTGGCTTGCTCGCGGATTTGGGTTCCGCCTGGGAACTCCTCTACGGAATAACCCTGCGGAAGGACCCCGTGCGCGAAAGTGAATTTGAATTCTCAATCGGGCTTCGCCTGGTTGAACCCTAATACCCCTGCTCCATGGAAGAAGCGCTCATCCCAAACAACGAATTTGCTGTCAGTCTGCCCGCCTTTGAGGGGCCGCTCGATTTATTGCTCTACCTCATCCGCCGCAATGAGGTCGATATCTATGACATTCCGATCGAGACCGTCACCCGGCAATACATTGAAATCCTCGGCTCAATGGAGGAACTCGACCTCGAAATCGCCGGCGAGTTCTTTGTGATGGCGGCGACCCTCATGTATATCAAGAGTCGGCTCCTCCTGCCCAAAAAAGATCAAGGCGCCAATGAAGACGTTGAGGATGAAGCCATTGATCCACGCTGGGAACTGGTTCAACAACTCCTCGAATACAAAAAATTCAAAGAGGCGGCGACAGAAATTGAAGCCCTCATCCTCAACAGTAACGAGAAGATCCCGCGCCTTGGACCCCGCGAAGCCCTGGAAGCCATCGAGCGCCCCCTCCAACCGGTCGACCGCATCGAACTCTGGAATACCTTTAATCTCGTCCTGCGCCGCCTCGCCGAACGCATCACGGAAGGCGAAATCCACGCCGAGCAAGTCACGGTAGCCGACCGCATGGAAGTGATCCTCCTCCGCCTAAAGGATCAAAAACAATTCCTCTTTTCCGAACTCTTCGAAGCCAGCACGAGCCTCAACACCATCGTCGCCACCTTCCTCGCAGTGCTCGAACTCACCCGCCTCGGGCAAATGCACATCGTTCAGGATAAAGCCTTCGCCGATATCCGCTGCACACGCGAGCGTGCTTGAAATTTTTCCTCCAATCCATATCCTGTTGTATTAAATGAGCAAAAAGGATCCGGCACCCAAGTCCCCCGCACATTTGATGGGACTCGGCCTCGACAATACCGACGGCCATAAACGCATCACCCGCGCGGAACGTTTTTCCATCGTGGGTGGTTCCGAGGAAACCCACCACCGCATGACTGAAACCGTCATCAAAACCTTCGAGACCCTCGACCGCAAGGGCAAGACCCTCGAGACTGTCGAGAAAGAGGAACTCATCGACACCTTGAAAAATTGCGACCCGGAAACAAAAAACGGCAATTGAGCCACTTGACACGCACCACCCCACCGCTACTTTTGACGCATGAGCGACACGCCAGATCAACCCGAGACCGTCACAATTAGCTTTACGCTCGACGCCTTCTGCGCCGCCGTTGCCATCACCTTTACCATCCTGCTCCTTAAGGATGCCCTCCTTTACCTATAACCATCACCAAGAAAACATATGTCCGAAAATATCACCGAACTCGATAGCTCCAACTTTGACTCTACCGTTAGCAACGCCTCGGTTCCCGTGGTCGTTGATTTCTGGGCACCCTGGTGTGGTCCCTGCAAAGCCATTGCACCCATCCTCGATGAACTCGCCACCGAACTCGGTGACAGCGTCAAAATCTGCAAGGTCAACGTCGACAACAACAGCGAGATTGCCGGTAAATACGAAATCCGCGCCATCCCCACCATCCTTGTATTCAAGGACGGCCAGGTCGCTGAGAACATCGTCGGCCTCGTCTCCAAGGACGACCTCAAGGCGAAACTCGCCTAGGCGATTCGTACAAATTTAAACGCGGAGCAGTGGCGTTGGCTGCTAAAACGTGGAAGCGACAATCCTGTCGCTTCCACGAGATACAAGCCTTTCATATTAAGAGTAAGAATAAGATTAGGATTAAGAGTAAGATTAAGGGTACTATCAACTAACAACCATCAACTAACAACTCCCACTCCTGCCGCTTCCACGAGATACAAGCCATTTCTTATTAAGATTAGGATTAAGAGTAAGATTAAGGATATTCTTAACTACCAACTAACAACC
>JBELLU010000025.1:0-17533 GCA_042096455.1 Opitutia bacterium | reverse complement strand
TAAGATTAGGATTAAGAGTAAGATTAAGGATATTCTTAACTACCAACTAACAACCTACAACTAACAACCCCTTCCCCATTCGTGGTTCCCCTTCAACGTTCGATGTTTTCAACGTTCTTCAGCTTCCGTTTTTTCAGCGCGAAAGGTCGCGCACGAGGGCGTGTTGAATGCCGTCAAACGCACCGTTCGTGAAAAAGATGACGACCGCGCGCTGTTCACCGATTTCTTGCCACAGCGCTTCCAATAGTGCTTCATTTTCGGAGTATGCCTGCGCTTGGATGCCCATTTGATTGAGGTCTGCCGCCATGCGCATCGTATCGAGCCGGTCCGCCTTCGCGATGCGCTCGGCACGGTGAACCGGCCCGAGATACACCGCGTCCGCGCCTGCCAATGCTTGAGTAAAGGCCGCCTGAAAAAGCGCCCGCGTGGCAGTATTGCTACGCGGTTCAAAACATACCCACAAACTGGATTCGGGATGCGCCGCCCGCAATGCCTCAATCGCTCCCGCCACGGCGGTTGGATGATGCGCAAAATCCTCCAGCACTGTGACCTGATCCGTCTGGAACAAGACATCCTGCCGCCGCTGCACCCCCCGGAATCCTGCCAAGGCGCACAAGTCCATTCCCCTGGGGTCTTCGAGCCCTTGAGCCAACGCCGCCGCCATCGCCGCCATCGCGGCATTGCGGGCATTGAACAAGCCATGCAGATTCCATTTAACGGTGGTCCAGAGTTCCCCGCGCCAGTGTAATTCAAACTGTGAACCCTCCGCCCCATCCGCGAAATCCTTCAAGCGTAGATCGTTGTTCGCTCCCGTTCCCACCCGGATGACCCGTGTCCAATCCGCCGGTAGCAACGCCTCCAGATTTGCGTCGTCCCCATTGAGCAAGACTGTTCCCGTCCCCGGCATTAAGCGGAGCAAATGGCGAAAACTGCGTTGGACGTCTTCCAAATCCCGGAAGATGTCGGCATGATCAAACTCAAGATTGTTGAGTACCGCAATCTGCGGGCGGTAGTGGATGAACTTGCTGCGCTTGTCAAAGAAGGCGCTGTCGTATTCGTCGCCCTCGATCACAAAGGGCGCGCCGCTTCCCAGATACGACCCGCGCGGCAAGTCTCGCGGCAGCCCTCCAATCAACCAACCGGGATCTACTCCCGCCCGTTCGAGCAAAAATGCTGTAATGCTCGCAGTGGTGGTTTTCCCATGCGTGCCCGCAATCACGACCGGCAGCCGTCCCGCCAAAACCTCATCATGCAATAACTGCGGCAAGGAAACATAATTGGTGGCGCCGGTATTCAATAACCATTCCACCTCGGCGTTGCCGCGACTCATCGCATTGCCCACCACCACAAGATCCGGCTTTAATCCTTCCAAACGCTTCGCTGAAAATCCCTCAAATATTTCAATCCCCGCTTCTCCCAGCATCGTTGACATCGGTGGATAGACCCCCGCGTCCGAGCCGCTCACGCGATGACCCCGCGCCTTCAGCAAGAGCGCGGTGTTGCCCATTGCGGTTCCGCAAATTCCCATGAAATAAACATGCATCCCCACTATCCCGCCCGCTTGCCACCCGAAGCGCAAGCGGGAATTACTCCCTCCACCCATAAAAAGATACTTTACCCCCCTGCCTTTATAACGAAAAGTCTTAGCCACATGGACGCCTCCTCAAAACTCAAAATTCTCATCGTCGGTTCCGGCGGTCGCGAACACGCCCTTCTCCAAAAATGCCGCCAGAGTCCGCTCGTCGATTCCGTGATCGCCGCCCCGGGCAACGGCGGGATCGCCGCCGAGGCGCGTTGCTATCCCGTGCCCGCCGATGACGTTCCCGCGCTGGTTGCCCTCGCGCAGGCAGAGGCCATTGACCTTGTGGTGGTGGGGCCCGAAGTCCCGTTGAGCCTGGGGCTCGTCAACGCCCTCGAAGCGGTGGGCATTCTCGCATACGGACCCCGTCAGGACGGCGCGCAACTGGAAGCCAGTAAAGTCTTCTGCAAGGACTTCTTTGCCCGGCATGAAATCCCCACCGCCGCCTACGCGAGCTTTGCCGAGGTCGAACCCGCCCTTGCCTACCTTAAGGAACACCCCGCCCCCATCGTGATAAAAGCGAGCGGCCTCGCCGCGGGGAAAGGCGTCATCATGGCAGAAACCCAGCAGGAAGCTGAAGCGGCAGTGCACGATATGCTCGAAGGTGGCGCCTTCGGCAGCAGTGGCGCGGAAATCGTAATTGAGGAAACCCTCTACGGCGAGGAGGCCTCCATTCACGCCATTGTTTCCGGAGAGGATTTCGTCTGCCTTCCCCCCAGTCAGGATCACAAACGCGCGGGCGAAGGTGATACGGGGCTCAACACCGGGGGGATGGGTGCCTACACGCCCACCAGTAAAATTGATGCCGCCCTGCAAGCGAAGATCGAGGCGGAAGTCATTCGTCCGACCCTCGCGGGGCTCAAGGCAGACGGGATCGACTTCCGGGGCACGCTCTACGCCGGGTTGATGTTGACTGAAAACGGCCCCAAAGTCCTCGAATACAACGTGCGCTTTGGCGACCCCGAGACGCAGGTGCTCTTGCCGATGCTCGCGGATGACCTCGTGCCGCTGCTCCTAGCCTCGGCAAAGGGCGAAGCACTCCCCGAACAAGTTCGCTTCCATGAGGGCGCCGCGATTGTGGTGGTTTTGGCGGCAGGCGGCTACCCCGGTTCTTACAAAAAGGGAGATTCCATCGAATTTCCCGATGCCATCGCCGCAGGTACCGCCATTGTTCACGCCGGCACCGCCCGCGACGATGACGGCCAGATCACCTCCAGTGGCGGCCGCGTTCTCGGCATCAGTGCCCAAGCCCCAAGCCTGCCCGAGGCCGCCCAACTCGCCTACCAACTCTGCGATCAAATTAACTTTAAGGATAAATACCTCCGCCGTGACATCGGTCACCGCGAACTCAACCGCTGATTTCATAGCATGGCAACCAAGCGCGACAGTATCATCGTTCTCTGCACCGGAAATATATGCCGGAGCCCGATGGGCGAGCGCCTCCTGCAAAATGCCCTCGCCGCGGAAGACGCGCCCCTCAATGAAATCAAAGTGCTCTCTGCCGGAGTGGCGGCATGGCATGGCGACCCCGCCTCCCCCAATGCCGTGCAGGCCCTCGCTAAAACCGGTATCGAAATAAAGCCGCACGAAAGCCAGCCGCTCAGTGACGCCATCCTTGAAAAAGCCTTCCTTGTCCTGGGAATGACGGAATCCCATTTACTTGCCCTTGAAGCATTCCCTGAAACAAAGCCTGCCCACGCCCACCTTTTCCGTGAATTTCTCGGCGCAGAGTTTGACAGCGAAATCCCGGATCCCTACGGACAAAATCTTGAAGCCTACCGTGCCTGCCTCGATTCCATGGCAGAGGCGATCCCTTCGATACTCGAGTTCCTAAAAAAGGAATACCCGTCCTAGACCAGAAAACGCAGCGCAAGATTTAAGCAGGCGCAACTCGCCGCACCCGCCGCGAGGTCGTCCGCCACACAGCCAATTCCGCCCGGTAAATTCTGGAGTCGTGCAATCCCGAATGGTTTGAGCACATCAAAGAAACGAAAAAGCGCAAAGCCCGCCAACAATACCGGCCAGCCACCCAGGCTCTCAACTGCGCCACTCAATCCGAAAAAAACCAGCGGTACCGCTACGAATTCATCCAACACAATCATGCCCGGATCGCGCATCTGCAAACGGCGCTCCGCCGCATCGCAAATCGCCATCGCCCCGTAGCTCAAAAGCGCCGCCAAAAATATAAAACCGACGGGATTGAGGTAGAAAAAGAGAACCGCATAGAGCGCGAGCCCGGCAACACTGCCCCAAGTCCCCGGCGCATGACGGATCCGTCCCACCGGTCCCAGAGTCGCCAAACCGATGACCCATTCAGCCGGAATAAAGTTTGTCCAAAAAAAACTCTGCCGTAAACCACGCCTCATTTAATTTGCCCCGTAAAAAGTCCCCAGTGCGTCCGCAGATAGGACGCCCCGGAAAAAACGGTCAAAACCGTAGCCAAAACAAAGCAGGCCAATCCGAACTTCGATATTGTGCAAGCGAGCAACAGCAAACCAAAATCCAACTCGAAAGCCTTGCTTATCAAAAGGAGGCCCACCGCTAGAATCTGTGACACCGTCTTCAACTTACCCGATTGTTCCGCCGCGAGGACCACTCCGGCATTCGCCGCTACCAAGCGTAACCCCGTGATTAAAAACTCCCGGCTCAAAATCAACAACAGACAGGGCAAGCCCCAGCTCGCTGGAATCATATCCATCACCAACAAGCTTATCAGGAGACCTAAGATGAAAATCTTATCGGTTAAGGCATCCATCAATTTTCCAAAATCCGAGACGATCCCCTGCTTGCGTGCCAAACAACCATCCAACCAATCCGTCAGGCCACCCAATACAAAACAAATCCATGCCAAGGTTGCCGCACCCGTAAGGGGCAGGTAAAGGAGCCCCACAATCACAAAGACGAGTGGGACCCGCGAAAAGGTCAGGATATTCGGAAGGTTCACGAACTCTAAGTTGTCGCGCCCCCTCCCAGAGGGCTAGCACAAAATCATTCACCCATCCCCTTATACCGCATCGAAGCAGGTCGGAACCGGAAAGACAACGAACCCGCAAAAAAGAAACTACCAATCACGCGGATCAAACGGATGTGAGAAAGAAAACTACAAACAAACACCCATTCTCAGGAATAAACCCACTCGCTTCGGACTTTGGAACCACGCTCGGTGCGCTCGGCGCCTCGGTAGTGAGTTTTTTCACCACAAGACAGCGGGAACAAGAACCGGTCCACTGCCCTGAATCCGGCTGAGCCGGAAACCGCATTATTAGAAGCTAGGAGTTAGAAGTTGGAAGTTAGACCACCCCGACTGCTCAATCCTGTCACCCCTCCCGCCAAGGAGGGAATCTTCATTCATGTCATCCGTTTGATTCGTGCTATCCGTAGTCTAAAAACAGCAGCCCAAGCCCGGCTTCACACCTTCACACCACATTCCAACGGGACTTCGACTATTCATTCGACATAAGACCCTCTTTGCGCTCCATTTCTATACTGATATGAGAACCGCTATTTACCCAGGCACCTTCGACCCCGTCACCAACGGGCATCTCGATGTGATCCGTCGCGCGGGGCGCATCTTTGATAAGGTCATTGTGGCGATTGCCCGCAATGCCAGCAAAGAGCCCACCTTTTCCGAGGACGAACGCCTCCAGCTCATCCGTGAGAATCTTTCTGATGACGAGGCGGTTGAAGTGATGGCTTTTGATGGGCTGATCGTGGATCTCGCTGAAAAGCTCAACGCGGTCGCCCTCATACGGGGCCTGCGGGCGGTCTCCGACTTTGAATATGAATTCCAGATGGCGCAGATGAACCGTCACCTCGACGAGAAAATCGAAACGATTTTTCTCATGCCCAATGAGGATTATTTCTTTACCAGTTCCCATCTCATCAAAAACGTTTTTCAATTCACCGACCGCGAGCGGCACCTCATCCCCGCCAACGTCCACGCCGCCCTTTCACGCAAATACGGGCACAGTAAATAATGGACGCTTCAGAATCCAATCCCTCCGCGGCCACTGGCGCGCGGACCCTTCAACTTGTCTTCCTGACGCTCTTCCTCGATCTGGTCGGGTTCTCCATCATCTTCCCGCTCTTCCCGGCGATGCTGGATTACTACCTCCCGCAGGGCGGTGGCGCGGATAGCCTTCTGGGCGCGTGTGTCGCACCCCTCGCAGCGTGGGCTGAGGCCAGCGGTGCCGCCGACCCCCGCTTTCTGACTGCGGTCCTATTTGGGGGCGCACTGGGCTCCCTGTACTCCATCCTACAATTTATCTTTGCCCCGATTTGGGGCGCCTACTCTGACCGGGTAGGCCGCCGCCGCGTCCTCCTCATCACGATTGCAGGTCTCGCTCTCAGCTACGGTGCCTGGGCGCTCGCCGCAAACTTTTGGCTTCTGGTTCTCGCGCGGGTTCTCGGCGGGATCATGGGGGGCAACCTTTCCGTTGCCACTGCGGCGGTCGCCGACATTACCTCTAAAGAAAAACGCGCTGCCGGAATGGCAGTGGTGGGCGTCGCCTTTGGGCTCGGCTTTATTGTCGGTCCCGCGATCGGGGGATTCTGTGTGGCGGTTGACCTCACAGAGCTCTTCCCGTCCCTGACGGCGTTCGGCCTCAACCCCTTCTCGACCCCGGCTCTGGTAGCGTGTGCCCTTTCGATCCTCAATCTCTTTTGGGTCGCCCGCTCTTTCCCCGAGACCCTTCCACCCGAAAAACGACAAGCCCATCCACCGAGCTTCATGCACCTGCCAAACCCCGGCAGCGGGGCGCGCACCACCAGCCTCGTCTATCTCCTCTTCATGCTCGCCTTCAGCGGGATGGAATTCACCCTCACTTTCCTCGCGGTCGAACGCTTCGCCTTTTCCCCGCTTCAAAACGGCGGCCTCTTTGTCTTCGTCGGCTTCATTATGGTCCTTGTGCAAGGCGGCCTCGTGCGCCGCCTCTCCGGAAAAGTCCGTGAAAAATCCCTCGCATTGAGCGGACTCACGAGCGGGGTGCTCGCCTTTGTGGCACTCGCCTACGCGCCGGGGCTCACCCTTTTCTTTGCGGCCCTCGCGGTGATGGCATTCTCCATCGGGCTCGTCTCTCCAAGCTTGAGCGCCCTTATTTCACTCTATGCCGCAGAGAGTGATCAGGGTCGCGCCATCGGTTTCTTCCGCTCTGCCGGATCCCTCGCCCGAGCGATCGGGCCCCTTCTCGCCGCCGCCCTTTATTTTAAATACGGATCGCAATGCGCCTACCTCCTCGGTGGTCTGCTCATCATCCTGCCGCTACTTCTCGCCCTGCGACTCCCGCCGCCCGCTACCAACGAAGCCTGATTTGACCCGAACCCGCGAATCCTTTTAACTCTTACTCATGGATTCAACTCGCGCCCGCAAAAGCCTTTCGGATCTCGTCGCCCTCAAGGCGGCCGGTAGACCTATTTCAGCCCTGACTTGCTACGACTACCCGAGCGCCTGCATTCAGGACGCCGCGGGTCTCGACATCATCTTTGTGGGCGACTCCGCCGCCACCAATGTCCTCGGGCACAGCCATCAAAACAACCTGACGGTCGATGAACTGCGCGTACTCGTACAAGCGGTCAACCGTGGCAATCAGCAAGCCTACCTGCTGGTAGACCTCCCCTACTGCGCCTGCCAAAGCACCGCCGCGATGCGCTCCGCCGCCAGCCAATTTGCCGCCGATGGAGCCAACGGAATTAAGTTTGAAGGATTCCACCCCAACGCCGTTCATGAACTGAGCGCGGACGGTTTTGAGGTTTGGACGCACCTCGGTTACCTCCCGCAATACCACGCCAAACCGACCCGCACCGCGAGCGACTCCGATGCCGCCGCGACCCTCCTGCAGGAGGCCCGCGAACTTGAAGCGGCGGGTGCGGCGGGGCTGATCCTTGAATTGGTTCCGGGCGATCTCGCCAAACAAGTTGCGGCGCAAACCCGTTTTCCCGTGATTGGCATCGGCGCGGGACCTGACACCGATGGACAGGTTCAGGTCTGGCACGATCTGGTCGGGCTCAGCGAAAAGCAATTTCGCCATGCCGCACGCCTTGGGGAAGCGCGCGCCTCACAGGCAAGCTCGGTGCAAGCCTACCTCGAGAAAGTCGCCCGCCGGGAAATCCCGTCGCAAGCCGATTAGGCATTCGTCTTACTATTTTCGGGGCGATGAGGAATAGCGCCGCCTGCGCGGGGTGCGTGAAAGCGGCTTTTTATGCTTACGTTTTTCGCGAGCTCGCTGCCGGTCATGTTTCTGCTCGCGCCGCGATTCCCAATCGAAGCGCATTTCATCCAAATAACAGTTCGAGAGAATAAGAAACAAAAGCAGGAGAAGCCCGAATAGTAGCATCAATCCAACCGCAATATATATGATCCAGACATCCATGTAGTTCCAAGTTTATTTACAATGAATTAATATAGACCAACTAATTGTTATTTTGTGTCTAATTTATTAATATTTTATATAAAAGCCCACAAGTAACCGTAATAAGCTCACATCAAAGAAATCAGCCTCCGCGCTTGCCTCGAAGAGAGGGTCGAGCATAAGGAAACAGCATGGAATACACCTTGGTAGTCTTGGCAGCGGGAATGGGCAGTCGTTACGGCGGCTTAAAGCAATTGGATCCGATGGGACCGAATGGGGCAACGGTGCTGGATTACTCGGTGTACGACGCGCTGCGGGCGGGCTTCAAAAAGGTGGTGTTCGTGATACGGGAAGATTTTGCGGCGGCGTTTCAGGCAGCGGTGGGATCGAAATTCGAGGATCGAATGGAGGTCGCCTACGCCTATCAGGACTTGGCGGATTTACCGGAGGGGTATGCCGCTCCGGCGGGTCGTGAGAAGCCCTGGGGAACCGCACATGCGGTGCGCGCCGCGCGCGCACAGGTGGAGGGGCCATTCGCCGTGATCAATGCCGATGATTTTTATAGCGCGGAGGCGTATGCACGGATGGTCGCTTATTTTGAAACGAGCGCAGCAGAACCCGAATTGCGAACCGCGCTGGTAGCCTACCCGCTGGAGCTTACCTTGTCGGAACACGGTTCCGTGAACCGGGGCTTGTGCACGGTCGCGGACGGTTGCCTGCAATCGGTGGAAGAACACGAAATGATTGAGCGGGGCGCAGACGGAGTGTTGCAGGGTCGCAATCTCGCGGGCGAAACCGTAAGCCTAAAAGCGGAGGCGCCGGTCTCGATGAATTTCTGGGGTTTCACACCCGCCTTCTTTGCCAGCTTGGAGGCCGCTTTTGTGTCCTTCCTCGATGCGCATGGCAGCGAAGCAAAATCGGAATGTTATTTACCGAGTGTGGTGGATGCGCTCATCCGGGAGGAACAAACGGAATGCGTGGTATTGGAGTCGCGGGGGCAATGGTTTGGGGTGACCTACCCCGATGACAAGCCCATCGTGCAGGCGCGCATCGCGGACCTGGTATCGAGCGGAGCCTACCCGGAGCAGATTTAAGCGCCGACGCCCGCGGCCTCTTCGGCAAGTTCGGCGGCCTCAATGATCTTCCGGTAAATTTCCTCGACGGGCATGGTCGCGAGTTTGCGGGCGGGGATGCGGGCGGTGTTGAGCGCCGGCAAGGTTTCGAGGTGCTCGGAGAGGCAGACCGCGCGGTTGGCTTCCGCTTCTTCGACGCGGTCAATGGGCGTGAAATGCGGGGCGCTGAGAAGGGCGCGGGGGTGCTCCATAAGAATGCGGTGGATCGTTTTGACGGCTTCGGCAAACCGGTCGAGCTCGGCGCGGGTGTAGCTCTCGGTGGGTTCGATCATGAGCCCGAGGGGCTCGGGCCACGCCACGGTGGGGGCATGGAAACCAAAATCGAGAAAGAGTTTTCCGATACGGGGAGCGCTCTCGGCACGCCGCAGGCCGACCGATTCGAGTTGGGCGTAGTCCTCCTCGCGGAGGGTCACGATAAATTCGTGCATGCGGGGTTCGGCATCGGCGCCCTCGGGCAGGAGGGCAAAATCCTGGGCGAGTTTGTGTTGGAGGTAGCGGGCGGCGAGCACCGAGACCGCCGACATACGGCGCACCCCTTCGCGACCGAGGCGCAGGAGATAGGTGTAGCAACGCACCTTGTGGGCGAAGTTACCCCAGTGGCGGTGGAAGGATCCGATTGATTTCGGAGCTTTGACGGGACGGTATTGGTCGCCGTCTTTTTCAATTTGATAACCGGGCAGGTATGGAAGTAGGCGTTCGCTAACGGCAACGATAGCATCGCCGGGACCGCCGCCGCCGTGGGGAATGGTCCAGGTTTTGTGCAGGTTGTTGTGGACGGCGTCGACTCCCAGCGCACCGAGATCAACCCAACCGGCGATGGCATTCATATTTGCACCGTCCATGTAGACGAGCCCGCCAACCGCATGGACTTTTTCCGCGATTTCGTGAAAGGAGGTCTCAAAGATGCCGGAGGTGTTGGGATTGGTGATCATGACCCCGGCAACGCGGGGGCCGTATTCGGCGAGTTGGCGATCGAGGTCTTCGTTGAGGACGCGGCCTTCGCGGTCGGCCTCGAGGTAAACGATCTTGCCGAGTTTACCGGCGAAACCCGCCATGGTGGCGGTGGCGAAGTTGGTTCCGTGCGCGGAATGCGGGATGAGGATGACGTCCCGTTCTTCACCGCGGTCGCGATGGTACGCCTGGAAGAGTTTGATACCGACGAGTTCGCCCTGTGCCCCGGCAAGGGGTTGCGTGGTGACGCCGGCGAGTCCGGTGATTTTTTTAAACCATTCCTGAATTTCGTGCAGGAGATAAAGGGAACCTTGCGCGTCGGCAATGGGTGCCTGGGGGTGCAAATCGGTAAAGCCCGGCAAACCGGCGGCCCAGTCGTTGACGCGCGGGTTGTACTTCATGGTGCAGGAACCGAGGGGATAGCATCCGTCGTCGGGGCTTACGTTGAGTTCGCCGAGATCCTGGTAATATTGAATGACCTCCTCCGCGGGAAAGCTGGGGAGACCGGGTGCTTCGATGCGTTGCTGAGTTTGAGGGATGGCGGGAGGCACGGCGGCCTGCGCGGGGTCGGGAGCGCCAAAGAGCGACTCAAAAACGTTTGCGAGGGCAGCGAGGTCTTGTTCGCGGTTGGAAAAGGAGAGCTTGAGGAGTTGACGCTCACCGGGATGGCGGTCGCTGAGATCGGCTCCGGCGAGGATTCCGGCAGCGTGGGCGGCCTCGAGGACTTCGGTGACCGGGCGGTCGAGCTGCAGGGTGAGCTCGTGGAAAGCGGGGGTTTCGGGAAAGGCGAGTTCAACCCCCGGAAACGCGGTGAGGGTTTCGGCGGCGGTTTGGCAGCGTTTGCGAATGTCTGCCAAGAGGGCACCGAGGCCGTCATCCCCGCGTTCGAGGAGCGCGGCTCCCACAAGGGTGGCAATGAAGGCCTGATTCGAGCAAATGTTGGAGGTGGCTTTATCCTTGCGGATGTGTTGCTCGCGGGTGGAGAGCACGCCCACGCGGCAGTCGCGTCCGGCGCAATCCTGCGCTTTACCGATGAAGCGACCCGGGGCGGCACGCACGCCGGAGCGGTCTTTTTCCGAGAAACGAACCCCGAACAAACCGAGACCGGGGCCGCCGTAGTTGGGGGCGAGGGCGAGGTGATGCGCCTCACCGACGATGATATCGACCCCGGAGGCATCGCCACCGAAATGAGCAGGCGCCTTGAGTCCACCGGCGCTGAGATGGAGAGGATCAATGACCGCAACGCTTTTGACACCCAGCTCCGCAGCGAGGTCGGTCAAGGCATCGACGTCTTCGAGGAGTCCGAAGGTGTTTACCTGAGGGAAGACGATGGCAGCGAGATCGGCGGCGAAATCCTCGGCGGCGGCACGCAAGGCGGCGAGGTCAATGGTTCCGGTGGTGGGGTCGATGGGTACGGTGCGGAGTTCGGTCTCGGTTTCCTCGGCGAGGGTAAAGAGGACTTCGAGGTCGCCGGGGTAGAGGGATTCGGGAATCAGGGCGGTGGTTTTGCCGCGGGACATACGAATGGAGGCGCAGATGCCTTCAAAAATCGCGGTGGAGCGATCATAAAGGGAGGCGTTGACCGCCTCAAATCCCGTTATGCGCGCCATAGAGCATTGATAGATCCAGTGCGCGAGGAGGGTTCCCTGACTGAGCTCGGGTTGATAGGGCGTGTAGGCGGTGGTGAGATTGCGAATGTCACAGACCGGGCCCACGACGGGAGACGGTTCCAGATCCTGCAAGCCGTCGCCGAGAAAGCTGGTACCGATGCGGTTGCGCTCCGCGATTGCAGCGAGTTCGGTCTTGAGGGCATCGTAGTCGAGCTCGGCGGGCAGATCGGGCGCTTCAGGGAAACGGACTGCTTCCGGAATGTGTTCAAAGAGCGCCTCCAGGGAAGGCTGCCCAATAGCGGCTAGCATTTCCGTTAGGTCTGCTTCGCTGGCAGCGATATAATGACGAGCTGATTCACGATGATTTGCAGAAGAATTTTGCATTTTGATAAGAAAGTGGCTCTTGTAAGTACTTTAGAGAAAAGCGGATTGATAGAACCGCAAGCACCAACATCAAAAACTCGCCATGCCCGAACTCAACATCCTCCCCTTGCACGCGTTCCACGACGCCCACGGCGCCCGCTTTGTGGACTTTGGCGGCTGGAATATGCCGGTTCAATATCAAGGCATTCTTGAGGAACACCGCGCGGTGCGCGAAGCAGTGGGGCTTTTTGACGTCAGCCACATGGGCGAATTTTGGGTGGAGGGTGCGCAAGCCGCCGCCTTCCTGGATCACCTGCTGGTTAACCGCATCGCCACCGCCGCGATTGGCAAGGCGATCTATTCACCGATGTGCCGCGCTGACGGCGGGGTCGTGGATGACCTCATCGTCTATCGCTGCGGCGAGGATGCCTTTCTCCTGTGCGTGAATGCGTCGAATTGCGCCAAAGATTTAGAATGGATTCAAGAACAGGTCGCGACGAGCGGGATGGCGGTCACAGTGGAGGATCAATCCGCCCAGTATGCCTTGCTCGCCGTGCAAGGACCGAAGGCGGCTGACCTCATGGCGGAGGCCGGGATCAAGGAAGCGGCAACTCTGGGACGCTTCCGGCATACAACCGAAATGTTTCTGGGGCACGAAATCCGCATTGCCCGCACCGGATATACCGGGGAAGACGGATTTGAAATCTACACCCCGGTCGCTGGCGCGGAAGCGGTGGCAGAGGCGCTCTTTGAGGCGGGTCAAGCACACGGCCTGCAGCTATGCGGACTCGGTTCGCGGGACAGTCTGCGCCTCGAGGCGGGTCTGCCGCTTTACGGGCATGAGTTGAGCGATGCGATTAACCCGCTGGAGGCGGGCCTCGACTGGACCGTGAAATTCGGGAAGGAGGATTTCATCGGCAAAGCCGCCCTCGAGGCGCAAAAGGACGGAAATAGTGCGCGGCAAATGGTGTATTTCAAATTGGAGGGTCGCCGCATCGCACGGGCGGGCACCGCAGTCCTCAACGCGCAGGGCGAAACGGTCGGCACGGTCTGCTCCGGCACGCTCTCTCCCATTTTGAACGCCCCGATCGGAAGCGCGCTCATTGCCCGCTCTTCCGCGTTAGACGGCTTGAATATTGATTTGCGGGGTCACCGCGCCGCACTGCAGGTTGCTCAACCGCCCCTGCACAATGCCGCGAACTAAACCGCAGCCTGCGTTACTGGATTGACAGAATCGCTCCTGCAAATGCTATAGGCTTTTTCTTTAGTAATGGAACTCGACCGCATTGTAATCACAGGCCTTGGCCTGACCGCCCCCAACGGCAACACCTTGGAGGAATTCCGCGCCAACCTGCTCGCGGGCGTCGGTCGCGTGGAATCCATTGAGATGCGCTACATGGGGCAAGTACCGGCGGGGGTTTGTAATTTTGACCCGAAGCAATACCAATCGCGCAAGGAATTGCGGGTCGGGACACGCGCGGGTAGCATCGCAATCTATTGCGCGCACGAAGCCATAAAAAGCAGCGGTCTCGATTTTGAGGGCTTCGATAAATCCCGCATCGGAGTTTATGTCGGCACCACGGAACACGGTAATGTTGAGACCGAGAACGAGGTTTATAATATTTCTCAGTTTGACTATGATGTGCGCTACTGGACGCATCACCACAACCCCCGCACCGTGGCGAACAACCCTGCGGGAGAAATAACCATCAACACCGGCATCACCGGACCGCATTACACCATTGGCGCAGCCTGTGCCGCCGGTAATGCCGGACTGATCCAAGCGGTGCAAATGCTGCGCTTGGGGGAAGTGGACTTCGCGCTGGCGGGTGGCGTCAGCGAGAGCATTCAAACCTTTGGCATTTTCGCAGGTTTCAAGAGTCAGGGCGCCCTTGCGGAACATTCCGACCCCAATAAAGCGAGCCGACCCTTTGACAAAAGCCGCAACGGAATCGTTGTTTCCGAGGGGGGCGCGATTTATTGCCTCGAGCGCCTCAAGGATGCCCAGGCACGCGGTGCGACCATTCTCGGAGAAATCGCGGGCTACCGCATCAATTCCGACGCCAGCGACTACGTCCTCCCCAACCCGGAACGGCAAGCGGAGTGTATGCGCCAAGCGCTCGCCTCTGCGGGCATGAAACCTTCCGATGTCGATATCGTGAATACCCACGCCACCTCGACCCCGATGGGCGATATTCAGGAAATCAAAGCGGTGGCGGAGGTCTTTGGTGAAAGCCCCGGCACCTATGTCAACAACACCAAGAGTTACATCGGCCATGCGATGGGTGCCGCCGGAGCTCTGGAATTGGCGGGCAACCTCCCCTCTTTTGAGGACAACATCATTCACCCGACCATCAATGTCGATGAACTTGACCCCGAGTGCGCCCTGCCCAACCTCGTGGTAAATGAGCCGCGCAAGGTTGACGCGGTGAAGGTAATCTTTAACAATTCATTTGGTATGCTTGGGATCAACTCTGCCCTCATTGTGAAAAAATTTGAATCCTGAGCCTTGCACCCAAACCCAAAAACCCTCATTCCAAGAGCATGACCGAAGATCAGGTAAAACAAATCGTCATTGATATTATCAACGAAATCGCACCCGACGAGGACACCAGTGGCCTCAAGGATGAGATCGCGCTGCGCGAACAAATGGACCTGGATTCCATGGACTTTCTCGATATCGTAATGGAATTGCGCAAGCAGCACGGCATTGAAGTGCCGGAAGCGGACTACCCGGAACTGGCGTCGCTCCAAAGCTGCGCGGATTACCTGACCCCGAAGTTCAACGCCAAGTAAGGGGCTACAACTTTAATTATAAACGCAGAGAAGCAGTGAAACGGAGTGACCGCCTCCAGCATCACTCCGTTTCACTGCTTCTCTGCGTTTCAAGTAAAACTCTGTTTTCTAACAACCACCGAGTTTTATAGTAAACTTGCCATTTGAGAAGAGATTCTCAAGTTACAAAAATGCCCAGTAAAGGACTTCAAACGCACTACGAAACCATTATTATTGGCGCGGGCATGGCGGGCATGGCGGCGGGCATTCGCCTCGCTCTCGCGGGGCGTGAAGTCCTCATCCTTGAACGGCACAACGCCTCGGGCGGGCTCAATTCCTTTTACAGCATCGATGGACGCAAATACGACGTCGGGCTTCACGCCATGACCAATTATGTCCCTAAGGGAACCAAAGGCACGCCCCTCACCAAGCTCCTCCGGCAATTGCGGATTCCCTACGATGCCCTCGACCTCTGTCCGCAATTCGGTTCCCGCATCGCCTTTCCAGGCTGCGGACTGAAATTCTCGAATGATTTTTCTCTCCTGGAATCTGAGGTCGCGGCAAATTTCCCGAAGCAGATCGACGGATTTCGCGCCCTCGCCGGTGAAATTCGCGAGATGGATCCCTTCCAACTGGAGGGCGGACGGAGTTCCGCCCGCGAGGCGGTCCAGCGACACATCAATGATCCCCTTCTGGAGGATATGCTCTTCTGTCCGGTGATGTATTACGGGAGTGCGGAGGCGCACGACATGGATTTCGGGCAGTTCGCGATCATGTTTCGTTCGCTGTTTTTTGAAGGCTTTGCGCGTCCCTTTGATGGTGTGCGGGTGGTGATCCGTTTACTGCAGGATAAATTCCGCAGCCTCGGGGGGCTCCGCAAGATGAAGTGCGGGGTTAAAAGCATTCACGCCGAGGGTGGACGCGCCACCGCCCTGACGCTCGATGACGGCAGCACTTTGACCGCCGACACGATCCTCTCCACCGCCGGTTCGGTTGAAACCGCGCGCCTTTGCGATGATCAACCGAAGGATGTGCAGGCGGGGAACATCGGGCAGCTATCGTTTACCGAAACAATCACGGCATTTGAGGGGCAACCGCAAGAACTGGGCTGGGAAGACACCATTATCTTTTTCAACACCCGTGAGCGTTTCCGCTATGCCGGGGTTCCATCCGGCGAAGAGGTGGATCCCACCAGCGGGGTAATTTGCCTGCCGAATAATTACGATTACGGAGCGGAGCGGCAACTGGGGGAGGGTTTTCTGCGGGTCACTGCGATGGCGAATCACGACGACTGGAACTCGCTTGAGGAAGCCGCCTACACCGCCCGCAAGGAATATTGGTATGCGGAGCTCATGCAGGTCGCGCTGGCGCAGTTACCCGCCCTGCCCGGGGGAACCCATTTCGGCGACCGCATCCTCGCGAAGGATATGTTCACGCCCCGCACCGTTCGCAAATTTACGGGTCACTTGAACGGCGCGATCTACGGTGCGACCCACAAGCAAAAGGACGGCACCACGCACTTGGAAAACCTTTATCTGGCAGGAACCGATCAGGGCTTCCTTGGCATCACGGGTGCGATGCTCAGTGGCATTTCGATTGCGAATCGCTACCTGCTTTAACCCGGGGGCCACTGCAGGGGGCGACCACCCAAAAGGTGCACATGCAGGTGCGGGACGGTCTCGCCGCCGTCACTGCCATTGTTGATGGCGATTCTGAACCCCTCGGCGAGTTCGAGTTTTTTGGCGACCTGCGCCGCGGTCAAAAGGAGATGCCCGAGGGTGGATTGATCACCGCTTTCCGCTTCCGCGATGCGCGGGATCGGTTTTTTTGGAATAACGAGGCAATGCACCGGCGCCTGCGGGTCAATGTCGTGAATGACAATGCAGTGCGCGTCCTCGTGTTCGATTTTTGCGGGGATTTCGCGGGCGATAATCTTCTCAAAAAGGGTGGCTTCGCTCATGGTTTGATATGAAATCTAGATGACGACGACCTGCAAGTTTGAACCGCGTGAAGCCCAGGCGCAGGCGAGGTCATCGATGGAATCACAAACGCGTTGGTATTCGGATTGGCGGGCGCGGGTCCAATAGGTCCCGTCGGGATTGAGTGCTTCGCGCAGCCCGGTTACAAGGAGGAGCGCGGCACGGCGCCCGGCTAGTTCGCGCATCCGGGCAACAATTTCCGAACGCAGCCAGAGCGGGTCGCAGGCCTGTCCCTCGGCGACATGCCAATGACTGAAGGCTATAAGGCTCTCCGGCGGGTCACCCAAATGGAGGCGGGCAAGCTCGCGGGCGCAATGACCGACGCTGGGAGGGGTCTTGCCTGCTTCGGTGCGTTCCTGTTCATTACTGAAAAAATCGAGGGCACGGCGGGCATGTTCAGCGCGCTCAGGGTCAGAAGCCGCCGCGCTGGCAAGGAGCTCGTTTAGGGTGCGAAGTTGCTCAACTGGGTCGCGGCGGGGCATGAGGGGGTTGTTTGATGCTTGTTGTTTGTTGTTCGTTGAAATTTAGCTGGTTCGGGATGTGATGGCCAAAAGTTTTCTAGTCTTTTTGATTAACAAACAACTCCCAACAGGCAACCAACAACACTTTACCCTTCTTCGAGGGCGTTGATTTCTCGGGCGAGTTCGGCGAGATCACGGAAATCCTTATAGACCGAGGCGTATCGGACGTAGGCGATTTTATCGAGGCGCTTGAGGCGTTCCATGATTTCCTCACCCACCGCTCGCGCGGGGATCTCGTGGTCGTGCTCGCGCTCCAGGGCGGCGAGGACATCCGC
>JBELLU010000024.1:0-26196 GCA_042096455.1 Opitutia bacterium | reverse complement strand
CTGGAGCCGAAAATCGGATTCGAACCGACGACCTACTCATTACGAATGAGTTGCTCTACCAACTGAGCTATTTCGGCGTAGTCCAGTTCTTTAATATTTTTGAAATCGATGACCTTTGGCAAGCGAACAATCGGTAGACCGCACCGGAGACTTTTATCGGCATGGCCTTTGAATTTTCTTTAAAATTATAAATCAATATCTATGTTTATATAGCGTGAAGTATTTATTGATTTCTTTATGTTTTTTCGCCTTAGCGGGTTATCTTGCCGCGATTCTCTTCGAGAAGATTGGGGATATTGGGATTAAGGATTATATCCAGCAATGGATCCAACCGGCAGAGGAGCGATATGAGGGGTTCTCAATGTCACCCTCACCGGAAGAGGGGGTGGATGAGGAGCTCGAGCTGTTGCGCAAAGAGAATCCCTATCCGGTGAAACTGCGGATCAAGAATATGGACGGGCAAACTCTCAACATCCGGCTTACGGGGCGCAGTGAGAGCAATATATCCTTCATGCGGGAAGGGGATGGACGTCGTTTTGTTTACGCAATCAATGAACTCGATAGTGCTTCGCGCAAAAAGGTACGCAGCTACCCGGCGCTGGGAATCAAGGAGGCTTCTGATTTTCTCAACAAGGGCTTGAGCCTGGACGAGGTACACGCCGAGCAACTACGCTTGCGGGCGGAGCGGCTTTCCCAATTGATGCGTGAAGCGCAGGCCGATGCGTCAATTTCGACCAGCGAGGTGGAGCGGCGCACCTTGCGGCGAAAATATGAGCAATACCGCGCCGAACGACTGGAGATCCTTAAGGATTTGAACTAGGGGATGGGGGACGGCTCAGGGGTTTGAGCTTTTTTTCGTCCTTTTCTGCTTCCAGTCGTTTCTGATCCTCGATCCGTTTTTTCCTGAGCTTTTGTTGGCGTAGTTCTGACTCTATGGCAAAGGTGGATTGTGCGCAAAGAAGGGTTTTCCCCTTGCGGCGGGGTTTTTGGAGGTATTTCCCATCCGCGCTTAGACGGCGGGAATTTTTGGTATCGCTCAAGTAGGTATCGATGATGCCGATAATCCGACCCCGGATTTCAGGATCCTGGATGGGAAAGACGCACTCAATGCGTCGGAAGAAGTTGCGGGGCATCCAGTCGGCGCTGCCGGCGAGGATATGCGGTATTTGTCCGTGATGGTTTTGAAAATAGAAGATGCGGCTGTGTTCAAGGTAACGTCCGAGAATACTGTGCACGCGAATGTTTTCACTGAGCCCTTTTACGTTGGGGACAAGGTTGCAGATGCCGCGGATGATAAGGTCGATTTTGACTCCGGCAGCGGCGGCGCGATAAAGATTGTCGATGGTTTTTTGATCTACGAGGCTGTTGACTTGTATAATGATGCGGGCGGGTTTTCCGGCGCGGGCGTTGCGGGCTTCGGCGTTGATGTATCGCTGGATGGAGTTGTGGAGATTAAAGGGCGCAACCAGAAGTTTTTTGAAGTTGGGTCTGATGGAGAATCCGGTGAGGGAATTGAAGAGATTGGCGACCTCGTTGGTGATTTCACGGCGGGCGGTAAAGAGGCTGAGGTCGGTGTAAAGGCGGGCGGTTTTGGGGTTGTAGTTTCCGGTGCCGAGGTGGGCGTAGCGCCGCAGGTGGCGGCCCTCGCGGCGGACCACCATACAGGTTTTGCAATGGGTCTTGAGTCCAACGATGCCATAAACAACATGGACCCCCTCGTCTTCAAGTTGGCGTGCCCATTTGATGTTGTTGGCTTCATCGAAGCGGGCTTTGAGTTCAACGAGGACGGTGACCTGTTTCCCGTTGCGGGAGGCTTCGATGAGGGCTTGCACGATGGGCGAATCGCCGGAGGTGCGGTAAAGGGTTTGCTTGATGGCAAAGACGGCGGGGTCGTGGGCAGCCTGACTGATGAAATCGATGAACGGCTGAAAGCTGTCGTAGGGTTGATGCAGGAGGTAGTCGCGCTGGGCGATTTTCTCGAAGAGGGGCTGGTGGCTTTCGAGGTCGGGGTGGATGTAGGGGGTGAAGGGTTTGAATTTCAGGTCGGGCCGGTCGATGAGGTCGTAGGCGCTCATAAGGCGCGCCATGTTGAGCGGGCCATTGATGGTGTAGACATTAACGGGGTCGAGTTCGAGGGCCTTGAGGAGTTGTTCCAGGAGGACGGGGTCCGCGCCCTGGGCGATTTCGAGGCGAACCGCGGCGCCTTTCTCGCGGTTGAGGAGTTCTTCTTCAATTTTACTGAGGAGGTTCTCAACTTCTTCTTCATCAAAGTAGAGGTCGCTGTTGCGGGTGATGCGGAAGGGAACCGCAGAGCGAACGCGATAACCGGGGAAGAGATCGCCCATGTGTTGTTGAATGATATCGCTCAGGGAAATGTAGACTTCGGGGTTCCCGCGGCGGGGGGTGTCGATGCGGACGACGCGCGGAAGGATTCGGGGAACCGGTATGATCGCCATGAGGCGTTCAATGGCACGGGTTTGGGGATCATCAATGGAGGCGAGAATGTAGAGGGCCTTGTTGATGAGTTGGGGAAAGGGGTGGGCGGGGTCAATTGCGAGGGGGGTGAGGACCGGGAAGATTTGCTTTGCGAAGTATTCGGAGGCCCATTGCTTTTCGTTGCGGGTGAGTTGATTGTAGGCGCAGAATTTCACACCGGCCTTGTCGAGCCCGGGTACAATTTTACGATCCCAGCAGGCGCTTTGATCGGCGACCAGACGGCGGGCGCCGGATTGGATGCGCCGGAGTTGTTCCTTGGGGCTGAGTCCGTCGGGACCGCACTCATGGCTACCGGATTTGATTTGTTGCATGATGCCCGCCACGCGGATTTCAAAAAATTCGTCGAGGTTGGAACTGACGAATGCCAGAAACTTCATGCGTTCGAGCAGTGGGTAATCCGGTGATTCCGCTTGCTCCAGAACGCGCCGATTGAAGGCGAGCCAGGAGAGTTCGCGGTTAAAGTAACGGTATGAGGCGGATGTTGGCATGCGAAAAATTTAAGTGCTGCTGATGACGATTACTAACTCACGCTAGCGTGGATCACTTCTTTCTTAAAGCGAATAACTCTCTGCGGGGCGTTTTATATCTTACCAGAAGGACGGTTTTGTTCGCTTGGAACTTTAAAAAAGGATGCGAAGACTGGTGCCTAGGGTCCAGCCTTCGTAAAGGGTTTCGTTTTGCGAAGCGAGGGATTCCCACTCGATGCCGGAGACGAGCTTGAGGCGGTCGCCGTTAAAGTAGTAATTGTAACCGAGGTAAAAACTGTGATGGGAGTCGCCGCGACCGGAATTTAGGTCGAGGGTATCGGATTTGGCTTCGGCGAGGCGGGCGTAGCGGCTATTGAGGCGGATGCCTTCCGGTTGATCGGAGTTTTGATACTGGTAACGGAAGACAAGTTTTTGTTGTGCTTCGACGAGGGTATACATTGGCATGAGCACCAGTCCCCAGAAACGGCCTTCGCGCGCGGTGTCGGATTGCGCGCCGTTGTCGCCAAAACCGAGGGTGGTGTGCATCGCCCAGCGGCCTTCCTCCCAGCGGGTCACAAAAGCGCTGGCCCATTCGTTGCCGTTGGCGAGGCGGTCTTCTCCGAGGGCTCCGTCCTGGTAATAAAAGGAGAGCCAGAGGTCGGAGCGGTCCAGCCCGGTTCGGTTGCTGAGATCGCGCTCGTATGAAAGGTAGTAGCTGAGGCTGTCTTCCCACCCGCCGATCCAGTCATGATAGGTGCCGGAAAACAAGGCGAGGTCGAGGGTTTGGTTGTCGCGGGTGCCCTTCAGCCAGACTGCGAGGGGGTTGCCTTTTTCGCGGTCAGAGAGCCAGAGTTTGTTGGAAAAAGGGGAGCGTTCGAGGGTGTTGATGTGGGTGGCGGAACGCTGCCATTCGTCTGCCATGCGTCCCGAGCGGCGACCGTAGCCAAAGCTTAGGCGATCCCATTGCTTTAATCCGAGCGCTTCCTCGGCATGGTAGGTGATGTTGGTGCTGCGAAAGGTTTCGTGGCCGAATTGCCGATCCCCGCCGGGGTAGTTGTGCCGGTCGTTGGAAATTTGGCTGACCGCCTTGAAACTGAAATGGTTGAGGAAGTCGCCCTGCGCGCCGACCCAGAAACGGCGAATTTCCTCGGTTTGGGTGCTGAAGTCTTGGTCGTGGCGGTCTTTCCCCTGGATCGAGCCGAATTGGTGCATGTAAGCGAGGTAGAGCTTTAGCTTTTGGAGGGGCTGGGCAAGGGGGTCATCGTGGAGGGTGCCGAGCGTGCGCATCTGCTCGCGCCATTCGGCAGCCGGGCCGCTTGAGTTGGGTGCGGCAGCCAGGCCGGGGAGATTTAGCATCATGCCGGCACAGAGAATCAGAGTCAGTTTTATAGTAGAGTCGCGGGTGAGCTTCATGCGGGCAGCTTTGTATTTTGTTTTACAATATAACAATAAGTTACGTATATACAGTGTTTATCATTTAATCCTCTTACTATGACAAGAAAAGACTATTTCCTGACCGGGCTCTTCCAGCCGCACAGCGGCGAAATCGATACGCTGCAAAAGCAGTTGCATTGGACTCTGCGAATTACGGTTGCCCTATGTTTTATTGGGCATGGTGCTTGGGGCTTGATTACGAAGGCCGGCTGGTTGCCTTTTTTCGCGTCGCAGGGCATTGAGCCGGCGATCGCGTGGAAGTTGCAGCCTTTGATCGGCGCCTTTGACATCCTGATGGCGGTGTTGTTGTTAGTGCAACCGCGACGGATCATACTGGTTTGGATGTTTTTATGGGCTTTGTGGACTGCGGCGCTGCGACCGCTGGCGGGGAATCTTGAAAAGGTGCAGGTAAACGGCGAATGGTTGGTACAACTGGCGACGGATTCCATGCGGGTGCCGAAAATGCAGACCTGGGAATTCTGGGAACGGGCCGGGAATTGGGGGCCTCCGTTTATGCTGCTGGTGATGGGGGGCGTTTTTGTGGCGCGCTACAAGGATTTGCTGGGGGCGTATGTCGAGCCGCGCCTAAAGGAGAGCACCGTGGACACATTGTTTTTTCTGCTGCGCACGACTCTGGCGCTGCTCTTGATTGGGCACGCGGGATTTGGTTTCGCGGTAGAGAAGGGCATGCTGATCGATCATTGGCAATCGATTGGGGTCAATGCGGATGTAGGATTTATTCGAACCGTGGGTTGGGCTGAACTGGCGCTCGGTTTGACGGTGTTCTTTTTCCCGATTCGCTCCATCGTTTGGGTATGTTTGGTTTGGAAACTCTTTACCGAATTCCTGTATGTGCCCGCCGATACTGCGAGCGGTATGGGCATCGTGAACATCCTGGAATGGATCGAACGCTGGGGCGACTACGGAGTGCCGCTCGCGATGCTCTACATCTTATCCTACCGCAAGGCGGCGGGCGGTGCGGACAAGGAGATCAGCGCGCGCTGAGTTTTTCCATGAGTTCGTAGTTGCGCTGTAGCATGGTGGCGGGATCTTCAATGAGACCGGCGGCCATGCGGGCGTTGTCGTAGATTTGATGGCTGATGAGCTTGGCGAGATCGGCGTCATTTTCGCGCAGGGCGGCGAGGTTTTTGACGAGCGGGTGGCGGGGGTTGACCTGGAGCTTGGAGGGGGGTTCCGCGCCCATCATGCCGCCATCCTGTTGCATCGCTTTCATCATCTTCCGCATTTGGGCGGTCATCATTTTGTCGCTGTTGACAATCATGGCAGGGCTGCCGACGAGGCGGTCGCTGGCCTTGACCTCGCTCACCGCTTCACCGAGTGATTGCTTGATGAATTGACAGAGGGCGTCGCTGTCTTCGCTGGCAAGGGCCTCGGCTTTGTCGGTTTCCGTTTCGGGTGCGATGGCATCGAGGTCGATTTCATCGCTGTCTGCGGAGACAAAGTTTTTGTCTTCAAAACTGCGGGCGTGGTTGGTGACAAATTCATCGACCGGCTCGAGCATGTAGAGGACTTCAATATTGCGCGCCTTGAAGGCTTCCAGGTAGGGGCCGTTTTCGATGCTCTCGCGGGTGGGGCCGGAGAGGAAGAAAATTTCCTTTTGATTCTCGGGGGCGCGACTGAGGTAGTCGGCGAGGCTGGTGGTTTGGCCGGCTTCGGTGTAGGAGGATTCGTAGCGGAGGAGCTTGAGGAGTTGGTCGCGATGGGTGAAGTCGGTGGTAACGCCTTCCTTGAGGAAGAGTCCGAACTTGTTCCAGAAGTCATTGTAGGTTTCGGGCTCTTTGGCGGCCTTGTCCTCGAGGAGCTTGAGGAAACGTTTGGTGATGACCTTGTTGAGTTTCTGGATGAGGGAAGAATCCTGCATGGATTCGCGCGAAATATTGAGGGGAAGATCGGCGCTGTCGACGACCCCGCGGAGGAAGCGGAGCCATTCGGGGAGGAGGTTTTTGGGCTCGCTGTCGATGAGGACCTTGCGGCAATAGAGCGCAACGCCGGGTTCCATGCGGCCAAAGCCGAAGCCTTCCATGTTTTCGGTGGGCGCAAAGAGGAGGGTATTGATTTCGAGGGGCGCGTCGGCGGAGAAATGAAGCCAGAAGCGGGGCTCGTCGAAGGCCTTGGCCTGGAATTTATAGAACTCTTTGTATTCCTCCTCGGTGATATCGTTTTTGTTTTTGAGCCAGAGGGCTTGAACGGTCTTGAGCGCTTCGCCTGCGACCTTGATCGGAAATTGCACGAAGGCGGAGTAATTATTAATGATGCTCTCAAGGCGGTCTTTTTTGGCGAACTCTTTGAATTCTTCCTTGAGGTGGAGGACGATGCGGGTGCCACGGCGTTCGCCCTCCGCGGCTTGAATCTCGTAGGCTCCGGACCCATCGCTGGACCAGCAGAGGCATTCGCCTTCGGCGCGCCAGGTGCGGGTGTAGACCTCGACCTTTTCGGCAACCATGAAGGCGGAGTAAAACCCGACGCCGAATTGACCGATGAGGTTTTCATTGCGCTCGCCGCTTTCCTTCAGGGCATTGAGAAAGGCTTTTGAACCGGAGTGCGCGATGGTGCCGAGGTTTTCAATCAATTCCTCGCGGGTCATCCCGATACCAAAATCCTGAATGGTAATTTGTCCCGCTTCTTCGTCGCTGCTAACCTGAATCTCAAGATCAAGGTCGGCATCGTAGATCTCTTTTTCGGTGATCTGGGTATGACGCAGTTTTTCGCTGGCGTCCGAGGCGTTGGAGATCAATTCACGGACGAAGATCTCTTTGTCGGTGTAGAGGGAGTGAACAACAATATCGAGGACTTGTTTGACCTCGGCTTGGAATTCATGGCGTTCAGGATTGCTGGTTTTCATGGCTTTGTTGTGGCGTGAAAAATTTAAAGCCTGGACGATAGAGGAGGCTTGCTGAAAAATCAAGGGCGCGTCCGGGTAAATATGTGACATAATGTTTCGCATTAAAAATAACCTTGCTGTTCGTCAAAACTGTGCCTTTATGTCTCTTTATGCCTGCATCCATCCTGATAGTCGATGATGAGCGAAACACGCGCGAGGGGCTGAGTGCCGCGCTCGAAGGGGAGTATGATGTATTTTTGGCATCGAGCGCGGACGAGGCGTTCAACTTGATGGAGGCGCAGTCGTTTGAGGTGGTGCTGACGGATTTGCGGATGGCGGGGAAGTCGGGCCTGAAGGTGATCGATCATTGCCTGGAGCAGCCCAGTCGCCCGATTGCAATCATGATGACGGCTTACGGCAATGTGGAGACGGCGGTGGAGGCGATGCGTCGGGGTGCCTTTGATTTTCTTACGAAGCCGTTGAACCTCGAGAAGCTGGAAATTTTGATCAAGCGCGCGCTGCAATCACGCAAACTGGAGGAGGAAAATGTGGTGCTGCATGAACGCTTGGATCAAAAATACAGTTTTGATGGGATTGTGGGAAATTCACCGGGGCTGACGCAGGTCTTGGAGACGGTCAAACTGGTGGCACCTTCGCGCGCGACTGTTTTGCTGGAGGGCGAAACCGGCACGGGCAAGGAATTGATTGCGCAGGCGATTCATCAAAATAGCAATCGGGCGCGTAAGCCGTTTGTCCCGGTTCACTGCGCGGCCTTAGCGGTGAATTTATTGGAGAGTGAACTTTTCGGGCATGAAAAGGGGGCGTTTACGGGGGCGAGTGAGCGTCGACTGGGACGCTTTGAGGTCGCGGATGGGGGGACGCTTTTTCTGGACGAGATCGGTGAGATCGACGCCTCCACGCAGGTTAAACTGTTGCGTTTTCTGGAGACGCGGCGTTTTGAGCGCTTGGGTAGTTCGAAACCGATCGATGTGGACGTGCGCCTGGTTTGCGCCACCAATCGCAATTTGGCAGAGATGGTTAAGAGCGGCGAATTCCGGGAGGATTTATTGTATCGCTTGAATGTGGTTACGATCCCACTGCCACCCTTGCGCGAACGGGTGGAAGACTTGATGACCTTGCTGCGGCACTACACCGAACAGTTCAGCAAGGAGAATGGAGTGGAGGCGGTTGAAATCAGCGAGGGAGCGCTGAAGCTTTTGCAGGCCTATCCCTGGCCCGGCAACATCCGTGAGTTGCGGAATTTCTGCGAGAATATCGTCATCTTGAAGCGGGGGAGCAAGGTGAACGAGTATGATCTCGAGGAAAAATATCACCGGACTGCGAGCGGAGACGGTGCCGAACGCAGCACTCCCAAGGCCGCAAGCCCTAGCTTGAGCAAAGAAGAGAACGAGAAACGGCTCTTGCGAAGCGCCCTGATCAAGGCAAATGGAAATCGCACCAAGGCCGCTGAATTAATGGGGATCAGCCGGCGCACCCTGCACCGCAAACTGGCACAATGGCCTGAGTTGGATCCTTAATGGCGTGTTTAGGACAAAGAGGTTTGACTCAATTAAATCTGTGGGTAGTAACTTTTTATTATCATAAAATTAAGTATGAAAACTACGCATATTATTGGACTTTTGGGTAGCCTCTCCCTCGTTTCCTTATGCGGTGGCGAAGAATTGCGCATCTCGGTTTCCGATTTGATGGCGGATTCTCTCGAAGCGCAACTCACCGAGTTGGCGGGTCAGAATTCCTTTGAAATCACCTTCACCAAGGAGGGCAGCTTGCCGGCGCTTGAACGCCTTGCTTCCGATGAATCGGACATCGCGGTTATCGCGATTCCGGATGGCCACGCCATGCCGGATGCAACACGGTATGAAACCTATCCCTTGGCTTATGATATTGCGGCGATCGTGGTCAATAATGACAACCCTCTCGGGGAAGTCACCATCTCTCAACTGGGAGGTATTTTTGGTAGCGACGAGACCTCGGATTTCAAGACATGGGGTGAGCTGGGTCTGAGCGGTTGGACGGGGCGCAGCATCAAAGTAATTGCTGCTGAGACTGATAACAGTATTTCAAATGAAATTTTCAAATACACCGCGCTCAATTCAAAGAGCTTTAAAAGCGCGGTCAATTTGGTCGACATCGCTACCGCAGAAAAAGTGATCGTGAGTGACGTGAGCTGTATCGGTTTGCTTTCCAGGAAAGGTGATGCGAGCCGAACGAAGACCTTGATGATATCATCGGGCGAAGGCTTGCCCGCTTATGGGCCATCGGTCGACAACGTGCACTATGGCGATTACCCGCTACGCTTGCCCTTCTATGTGGTTTTTGAAAGCGCCAACAAGAAGCGGATCAAACCCATCCTGAGCTATCTCTTGAGTGAGAATTGTTCCAAGGTGCTTGAGGCGAGCGGCTTTTATGTCTTGCCCGACACGGTACGCGGCCAGTTTTCCTTTGAGTTGAATATGGCCCGCGAGGATTAAAGAAGCGCAAAATTCGCGTTGACAGCCAAGAAGCAGCTGACCATTTTCAGAAACTTCATAAGCGAGCGTAGCTCAGTTGGTAGAGCACCACCTTGCCAAGGTGGATGTCGAGAGTTCGAACCTCTTCGCTCGCTCCATTTTTAAGCCCCCGTGGATCCGGTCCCGGGGGCTTTCTTGTGCGCAACCACGAATAGGTGAGAGCTCTCCCGAGCGTTCGACGGAGCCTTGAGCTTGTCGAAGGGCGGAGATGGCCCGACCACAGGTCGCTGCGCAGCAGTGAGGCGGCACGCTAAGAGTGAGGGCGGCGAATGCCGGTGCTTACCTCGCCTTGTTCGACTTTTATTCTTTCAGATATCCAAACCTTCATTATGGACTGTCGGGTCACACCAATGCGCTTTGCTTATGAATCAAGCGAATCAATCATCCAATTCGGGAGGTCCACGTTCACGCGGCGCTGCCCCAAGTTGGGACGATGTGCCTTCTTGGTGTCCAGGAACTCTGAAATGTCCTCGCCGTCATCAAAACGCCGATCGAGTTCTTTAGCTGTTATAGTAGATTCTTTTTTCGCCATCTCGTGCCCTTCTACAGGATATGATTCTAATTTTTCCTTTTCTTCGCGTGAATATCGCAGTCCAAAGCTTGCTCGAATGTCCGGCGATCAAGGCCTCGCGCGGTTCGGTTTCGCTTCTGGCTGGCAACTCAAGAGCGGTGATATCCTTCCAAAGTTCCTGTGCCTCAGTTTACCGCGCGAATCTTGAGATCTCGAAATCTCTTTCTGTTCTATCAACAAAGATGATTATAACATGATCACCTTCGGTTCTATAGTATACATAAACCGGCTTGATGACCAACCTGCGGTAGGGTGTATGTTTCAGGTCTCTCGGTCGGGTTCCGAGGCCAGGCTTGTTTTCCAGTAGATCGACCTTCTCGAAGACCTTTCTTACCAGTCGCCGTGCCGCCTCATAGTTATCGAGCGCAATGTAATCTGCAATTTCGTCGAGGGAGTTTAATGCAGTTTCGGTCCAGATTACTTCAGCCATCTCGACATTTTCTTTTTTGCGTCTGTATTGCTTATAACGCGTCCTTCTGAGAATGCCTTCTCTCCTCTGGCGAGACCTTCAAGAAGCTGCATTCTCTTTTCTTTTGCCTCAAAGGTTTCTACGTCAATGAGATATGCCGCAGGTTTTCCATGTTCTGTGATCATTATTGGATCTCTGTCAGTCCTGAGATTATCAATGATTCGAGTGGCTTGCCGCTTCAGAGTGGTCACGAGTTCGGTTTTCATGAGTGATATTATAGTAGCACTTTATTTTGCAGAGCAATGCTTTTTGTTGAACGTAGAGGATGAGCGACGCCAAAGGCGTTGATAGCTGCGTCTGGATCGAAGTTATGTTTTATTGTTCAAAAGATGTTCCGATCACAATCAGAAGGAGAGTTATGCCTAAAGGACCAATGGAGAAAATTATCCCTAAAATGGAAAACACCTTTTCCTTATCTTTTTGGCACAATCCTGCGATCCCCAGTCCAGTTGCAGTGAGGCACCCTAGCATTGTGCCTAACAGGATAAGCCCAAGGATTACTGCTGCTGGTGATTCATCGTCTATTCCTACAGGTGTTGGGGCTTCCATTGCACCTGCAAAGCCGATTTCTACAAATATCAGCAGAGCGGTTTGATTAGTTCTTCAAAGGCGGGACTGAATTCGTAGCCATCCAAATCTTCTCCGAAAGAGAAGGATATGTCTTCATATAAGTCCGTATACAAAAATAGATTGATCGCATTCTCTCGCGCTGGCCATGGAGTCTCTTCTTCCATTTTTCTCTCGCGGTTTATTAGGATCGCAAGGTTCGCCTTACCTTTGAGGCGGTTCATCAGCTGTTTATTTGAGAGTATCTGATTAATGAGCCTATCAAGTTTCCGGCGATCAAAGTCGGGGGCATATAGGATGATGGTCCTCTTTCTGGAATCCTTTGTCTTCTTGAGAGCTTCTCGGAATGTGCGCGGGATCGTCTGCATCAATTCCTCGAGCTCGACTGATGCGAGATGTTCGTCGATATGTTTATTGTCTGAATCCGATAGCGTGCTTCGTTCGATCGTAAATTTCTTTCTGTCAGTGTCCCGTATGATTTCGACTTCTGTTTTATTGGCACTGACAAGTTCGCCCTCGAAGGAATTTCCTTCTTTGTTTGCCCATTTTCGTGCCTCGGCGGCGTGAAGGCTTAAAGCTAAAATCACTATGACGCGCAATAGGTTTATTTCCCCGTTGGGCCGGAGTGTTGAAGGCCTCAGACTTGCAGGAGTCGGAGTGTGGGGTTGAGCGGCGCTGTGGGCTCCTTATAGCTGCTACGCTGCCGCCCTTGGTCGAGCGTTGTGTTCTACCAGATTAAAGAAACTTCATGCGTAACTAGATTCTGGTATAGGGATGGCATCAGTTTGCTTGGGTTTTGGAGCCCCGTCAATCGTTGAGGCTGGGCTTGCTGAGGTATTACAAGCTATTGGTGGGTATTAGGAGAGGTAATGCGCTCGCTCTATTTTTAAGCCCCCAGTGGATGCCCGGGCTTCCCTATGGAAGCTTTCTGCGCTTCCGGCTTGGCAAGCTGACTTGTTCGGGCAAGCTATGCATTTGACTTGCTATGCATCTTACCGCCCAAGACCTTAAATTGATTGAGAAGTATAACCGGCCCGGCCCGCGTTATACCAGCTATCCTCCCGCGAACCATTTTCGTGAGTTTGAGAATGCCAGCCCGCTTTTGAAATCGCTTGGCGAGGAAAAGGCTCCGCTCTCGCTTTATTTTCATCTGCCTTTTTGCGAGACCCTCTGCTGGTTCTGTGGTTGCAACATGATCACGAGTCTGGATAAGGGCCGCGCCGATGATTATCTGAATCTGTTGGAGAAAGAATTGGCCTTGTATGAACCCTTAATTGCGGGGGAGCGCGAGGCGGTGCAGCTTCATTTCGGGGGCGGTACGCCCAATTTCTTCGGAGCGGCACAGATCGACCGCCTCGCGGGATTGATTGACCGGCATTTTAAGTTCAGTGCAGATGCGGAGAAATCTGTGGAGTTGGATCCGCGCCGTTTGACGGCTCCGCAGGTGGAGGCCTTTGCGCGAATGGGAATTACCCGGGCGTCGTTTGGTGTTCAGGATTGTGATCCGGATGTACAGAAGGCGATTCACCGCATTCAGCCGCAGTCGGTGAATATCGAGGCGATGGAATTACTTCGGGGCAATGGCTTCGACTCGATCAACCTCGATTTGATCTATGGTTTGCCGAAGCAGACGCCGGAAAGTTTTAACCGAACGATTGATGATGTTTTGTCGCTGAAGCCGGATCGTTTTGCGGTGTTCAACTATGCGCATGTTCCGTGGATGGCGCCGGCGCAGAAGATTCTCGAGCGGATCGGATTGCCGGATGCGGAGGCGAAGCTGCAATTGTTGAAGTTGTGCATTGAGCGTCTCACCGAGGCGGGATATATTTACATCGGGATGGATCATTTTGCGCTGCCGAGCGACGAGTTGGTGGTGGCGCAGCAGGAAGGCAGCCTCCAGCGCAATTTTCAGGGCTACAGCACGAGAGCGGGAGTGGAGATCTGCGGCTTTGGGATTTCGAGTATTTCCCAGGGCGCGAACGGTTTCCGTCAAAACGTGAAGGATTTGGAGGGTTACCGTGCGCGGGTCGAGAAGGGGATCATCCCGGTTGCGAAAGGCTATGAATTGACGGCGGAGGATAAATTGAGGGCGGATGTCATCATGCGATTGATGTGCGACATGGCGCTTGATTTTGACGCGATGAGCGAGAAGTGGTCGATTGACTTCCGCAGTCATTTTTCAGCGGCGCTTGAAGAAATGGAGACTTTTGTCGATGACGGCTTGCTCTCGTGGACTGCCACCGGTTGCGCGGTGACGGAGCACGGGCGTCTCTTTATCCGCAATTTGGCGATGTGTTTTGATGCCTATCTGGAGTCACCCAGCGAGTCCCGTTATTCGCGGACGGTGTAGTTCTGGCTTTGGTTTGAGCGCCCCAAATTGAGGTAAGCGATACCAAGGGTGGCAAGCGAACTGGATGGCATGAGGACGGCGGCCAAGAGCGGGTGCATCCAGCCCGCGAGGCAAATGCTGACGGCCGCGACATTATAAACAACCGCAGTGGTGAAAATGGTTGCGACGGTCAAGCGTCTCCGTCGGGCGGTGTTGAACAGCTCCGGCAGGCTCCGCAAGCTGCGTCCGAAAAAGAAGAAATCGGAAGCGGATTCGAGGATGCCCTGTTCTGCGACGGGGGTTCCCCGGCAGATGGCATGCTTGAATGCGAGGCGGTCGTTTGCGCCGTCCCCGATCATGAGGGCAGAATCGTGTGCGTGGTTTTGAATCCAGTCTGCTTTGTCCTTTGAACTGCAGTTGCCAAATGCGGCGTGGGCGGGAAGATTCAGGGCGCTGGCAACGCGTTGCACGCGGGCGTCGATATCGCCGCTGAGGATCACCGTTTCCAAATGCATCCTTTTGAATTGGCGGGTTGCTTCGAGGGCATCGTCCCGGACATCTTCGGAGAAATCAAACCCGGCAACAAAGGTGCCATTTTTCCGCAGGACGGCGCGATGGGCGTGGTGATTTTTGGCATCCGGGGTGGCTTCCCAGTTGGCTTGCCCCAGGGTCCAACGGTTTTTGCGGGCATCCTGCCAGGCGAGTCCCCGACCGATGTATTCAGTGACGTCTTCTGCGGCGGGCGGGATGGGTGGTTTTCCGCGCTGGGCGAGCAGGACCTCACGCAACGATCGTGCGAGGGGGTGGGGGTGTCGATCCACCATCACAAAAAGCGCAAGCATCGCTTCGTCATTCAATTGATGGAGATCCAGCTCATTGAGAAGTCGTGGGGTGGAAAGGGTAAGGGTACCGGTTTTGTCAAAGATCACGCTTTTAACCTGACGCAGGCGTTCCCAGATGTGGTTGGATTTTATGTAGAGGCCAAGCTTGCGCAGTCGGGCATTGGCAAAGGTGTCGCACAAGGGGAGGGCAACGCCGAGGGCGCAGGGACAGGAGACTATGAGGACCGAGGTGAGCACTTGGAGGGCGAGGAGGAGTTCGCCGGTAAATGCGACCCAGGCGAGCCCCCCGAGGAAGGCGATGCCAAGTACCGCCAAAACATAATATTTGAGGATGGCTTGGAGGCGTTTGTTTTGAAACTGGGGTTCCTTGTGTGCGAGGAGGGTGAAGAGGGTGCTGTCGTGCCAGTTTTCGCGCGCCTTGAATGCGGGGCGACCCATGCTCAGGTTAATGGCTCCCGCAGGTACAATTTTATTGGTTGGCCAGAGTACCGGGTGTGGTTCGCCGGTAATCCACTCCATGCTCAGGGAGGCCGCCGGATCGAGCAATTCAGCCGCCACCGGATTGATTCCACCGGGTTCAATATTGTAGACTTGCCCCGCAGTTAAGGTTTCGACCGCAACCCGTTCTCCGTCTCTGGGCCCCCCCAGGAGAGCAACATCCTGCAAATGCTGGTTTTGTTTTCGGAGGATGGCGTGATTGCGCTCGAGGGTATGTTCCTGCAGCCAGCGACCCACGAGCATGAGGAAGACGAAGGTAGAGACAAAATCGAAATAAATGAGGGAGGTGAAACCAGTAGCCCAGCCCACCAGCGATCCGGCGTAGGCGGCGAGCAGGCCGAGGGAGATGGGCAGGTCGATATGCAGGACCTGACACAGGAGGGACTGCCATGCGCGCCGAAAGAAGTAACCGCCGCCTACAATGATACTCATCGTGGCAAAAAACGCCCCGAGCATATGGAAGAGTGGGCTCAGGAAAAAATCGCCGCCCATGCCTAGGTAACCCGGCAAGGTGAACAGCATGGTATTGAGGAGGAGGAAGGCGCAGATTCCAAGCCGGCTTACAAGTTGGTGGCTTTGGGGGCGTTGCTCGGTGTCTGCATCAAGGGGCGCAATGCGGTAGCCCAACTGTCGAAGCACCAGACCAAATTTTGCCATTTTAAAAATCTCCCGCCGCCAAATGAGGAGCACCTGCCCCGCCTGCGAATCAATTTTTATGTCAATCGCACCGGGTTCGCGTTTATAGACCGCATCAATCAGCCAAACGCAGGCGAGGCAACTGATGCCCTCCAGACGAAACTCTCCCCGCACGATTTCGTTTTCACTTTTTTCCTCGAGGGCGCTTTGGGCCGATTTGATGGCGCGTTGTGCGGTTTGGTTGAAGACGGACGCACCCGCGGGGGGCAGGGTGGCCTTACCTCTTATTTGGTAGAATTGGTCGAGGCCGTTATCATGAATGACCCTCCAGACGAATTTACAGCCGCGACAACAAAAGCGTTCTTCCGGGACGCCGGAAAAGGGGGTGCCGCAGTGAGCACACTCGTTAACCTGAATGGTGCGGCTCATATCAGTGATTCTCTTGAGTGGTGCGGCTGTTTTGCTCGAGGGGGATTGAGTCGGATGGAGTGTTTTTGGCGAGTCGGATCGTTATTACCCATGCCGCGATGACTAAAAGGAAGGCCATTGTAACCGGAATCCAGAGTGACCAAGCCGACGGGTTTTTAGGATTATTTTTCATTGATCGGCACTTGGGTTTTGGGGCCAAGGAATTCGGCTTTGCGGGTGATGCTTGAGGTAGGATGCAATTGCCGGACCGTGATCTCAAGCGGGAATTGCCCGTGGTAATCCGCTGCCTCAACGCTGACGATGATTGGTTTTACCAGTTCTCCCATGGGCGGAACCTCCACCGGTTCAGAGGCACCCGATACGCTGAAGGGATGGTCCGCCTGTACGCTGAGGTTGTAATGCTTCAGGCTGTTGGTCTTGTTGATAACCCGAACCATATACTGGTTACGGTAGCCGTCTTCGGTTTGGTAGTAGGGTGGTCCCGCCATGCGCACAATATTCATATTCATACCGTGCAGGTGGAAGGCGGAGAGGGTGAGCACGGTGGCACCCAAAAGAAGGAGGGCGGCGTAGAGGAGAATACGTGGGCGGATGATGCGCCGGGCTTTGCCCGCCAGTCCGTTGAGGGAATCATAGCGAACGAGTCCCTTTGCGCGGCCCAGTTTCTCCATGATCACGTCGCAGGCGTCCACGCAGTTTGCGCAGGCAATACACTCCATCTGGAGACCCTGCCGGATGTCGATCCCGGTCGGGCAAACCTGAATGCAACGCTTGCAATTCACGCAATCGCCGAAGTCGGGGCGGGTGGCGGGGCCTGGCGGGTTGCCACGTTGATTGTCGTAGCCGATGATGATGGAGTCGTCGTCGATTAGGGCGCTTTGGAGGCGTCCATAGGGGCAAATGATGAGGCACAATTGCTCGCGGAACCAGGAGAAGTTAAAGTAGAGGATGGCGCTTGCGACGCAGACGAAGAGGAAGGCATCCCAGTGCTCGAGTGGGCTGTGCTGCATCCAATCGTAGAGCTCCGGCATCGAAATGAAGTATGCGAGAAAAATGTGCGCGATGAAAATGGAAAGCAGGGCAAAGGAGGCGTGCTTCAGGCAACGTTTGCGGAATTTTTCCGGGCTCATTGGAGCCTGGTCGAGTTTGCGGCGTGCCTGCGCGTCACCTTCAATCCAGCGTTCAACCCGCCGAAAGACTTGGTCGAGGAAGACGGTTTGAGGGCAGGCCCAACCGCACCAGAGCCGTCCGAAAAGTGCGGTTAGGAAAAAAAGGGAAAAGCCGAGACCGGTGATGAAGAAGTAGGTCATCCAGAAATCCTGGGCGGCAAAGGTCAGTCCCAATATGTGGAAGCGACGGTGAGCGACATCGAGAAAGAGCGCGGGATGCCCGTGAATGGGAATCCATGGAAGCGCCACAAAGAAAATGATTAGGAACAGTCCGACGACGCGTCGCCAAAGGGTATAGGGGCCTCGGACATCGGCGGGGTGCAGGAAGTAACGGGAACCGTCTTGGTTGATTGTGGTGACGGATTCGCGGATGGGGGAAAGCTTCCTGTTATCTTGCATGTAGTGCTTGCTTGCAGCTATTGATTGGGCGCCGCTTCCATAATCTTGCGGTCATTCTTGCTCAGGATATAGCTGACGACTTCGGCGATGCGTTTTTGACCAAGGAGGCTGCCCCAAGCCTGCATGCCTTTTTCGGGGACTCCATTGAAGACGGTCTGGTAGATGCTTGCGGGCGCGGCACCATGGACCCATTCGGCATCGACGAGGTTGAATCCGATGCCGCCGGTGAGGTCGGGGTTGTGGCAGGCAACGCAGTTGGTTTGGTAGATTGCTTCGCCGGATTGTACGATGCTTTTGGTGTTCGCCATTTCCCAGAAGCGGTTGTTGTCCGTGACATCAATTGAATTGGCGAGCCGGAGGGATTGAATAGCTGCCATGCGCGCTTCCATTTCCTGATGGGTCTCACCTTCATAGCTCTTGATATCGAGCATGAGCCAGTAGATCGCGGAAAAGAGAACCGCCCCGAAGAGGGTGAGCAACCACCAGCGCGGTAGGCGTTGGTCGTATTCAAAAATACCGTCGTGGCTGTGGGGTTTCAACACGACGCCCTTAGGGAGTTCTTCCTTGTGGAAATCGGTTTTTTCTTGTTCGTCGTCTTTCATTGCTGCTTCTGTTTTGATTTGGTTGGGGCTTGGTCCTCCAGGGGAAGATTTTCCAGATGTTTCAGCTTCTCCTTTTTCATGAAGCAGGCGCGTAGAATGATCGCGATAAAGACGCCGAAGGTGAGCCAGAAGGAGAGTTCCGGGATCGCTTCAGTCCAGTTTTCAAAGATGACGCGCTTGAACATGAGTTTGAGTTTATTGCTTGGATGTGGGTGCTATTGATCGCTGACTTTGGCGACCTTGAGGTCTTGGTACGTTCCGAGTTTTTGCAGGTAAGCGATGAGTGCGACGATCTGCTTGTCGGGTTCAACCACTGCTCCCTTTGCGGCGAGTCGTTGGACGATGGCAGTGGCCTGAGCGTCGACCTGAGCCTGGATCACCTCTTCTACGGGTTTATCGTAGGGGACTCCAAGGCGGCGCATGGCGTTGATCTTGGGAACGAGTTGCTCGACTTTGGTACGCTTGGTAAAGAGCCAGGGATAATTCGGCATGTTCGATCCCGGCGAGATGTCGCGCGGGTTGAGCATATGGAAGTAGTGCCAGTCATCGGAACGGAGGCCACCCTCGCGGGCAAGGTCCGGGCCGGTGCGCCGGGAGCCCCACTGGAAGGGGTGGTCATAGATCGACTCTCCAAGACGAGAGTAATCGCCGTAGCGCATGACGTCCGGCACCATGGTTCGGATCATCTGGGAATGGCAATTGTAGCAACCCTCGGTCACGTAGATATCACGACCCGCGAGTTCGAGCGGGGTGTAGGGGACTTGCAGGCGATCCTCAACGTTGTGGGCGCGCTGCATCGTGACAGTCGGGATGATCTGGATCGCGCCTCCAATCGCAGCCGCGATGATCACGAGAACCGTAAAGCCGAAGCTGTGTTCAAGGAGTTGGTCGTGCCAGGTGCTCCACTTGATTTTGCCAATATCAAAATGGGCGTAGGCAATGACGCAGACCGCAATGCTGGCGGCGACGCTCAAAATGAAGCCTAGGTCATTATTGCCTCTGGAGAAGATCGCGCAAATGACGGTGAGAATGAGGGCGCTAGCATAGATGATGGGGGCATTGAAGAAGCTGCTGTAGTTCTTGTGCGGTTCCCATTCTTTCGAGGCATCCACCTCGACCGTCCCGTTGACCGGCGAGCCACTCATGGCGGTGCGGGCAACATTGTATGCGAGGAGGACAAAACCCGTGAAATAGAGGAGGCCGCCGAAGAAGCGGAAGAGCATCATGGGGCGAATCGACTGGAGGGTATCGAGGAAATTGGGGTATTGGAGGAGGGTGCCTGCCGCGTTGGTGCCGTTGAGCATGAGGCCCTGCGTGATCCCGGAGACCCACATCGAGGCGATGTAAAGCAGGATGCCAACCATCCCCAGCCAGAAGTGGAGATTGGCGAGGCCTTTGGAGAACAGCTTCGTATTCCAGAGTCGCGGGGCGAGCCAGTAGAACATCCCCGCCGCCATGAAGCCGTTCCAGCCCAAGGTGCCGCCGTGGACGTGTCCAATTGTCCAGTCGGTGTAGTGCGAGAGGGCATTGACCGATTTGATCGACATGAGGGGACCCTCGAAGGTGGCCATCCCGTAGAAGGTGACGCCCGCCGCGAAGAATTTAATAACGGGGTCGGTACGGAGTTTATCCCATGCGCCGCGCAGGGTGAGGAGACCGTTCAGCATGCCGCCCCAGGAGGGCGCCCAGAGCATGAGGGAGAAGAGCATCCCGAGGGACTGCAGCCAGTTTGGGAGGGCGGTGTTGAGCAGGTGGTGCGGGCCTGCCCAGATATAGATAAAGACGAGCGACCAGAAGTGGACAACCGAGAGCCGGTAGGAATAGACCGGACGATTGGCGGCCTTTGGCACGAAATAATACATGATCCCGAGGATCGGGGTGGTGAGGAAGAACGCCACGGCGTTGTGACCATACCACCATTGAACGAGGGCGTCCTGCACCCCGCCGAAGAGGGAATAGCTGTGGGTAAAGCTCGTCGGGAGCGAGAGGTGGTTGACCACGTAGAGCATGGTAACCGTGACGATGGTGGCGATGTAGAACCAGATCGCGACGTAGATGCTGCGCTCGTTGCGCTTCGCGAGGGTCCAGAAAAAGTTTGCGGCGAAGACGAGCCAGATGACCGCGACCATTAGATTGATGGGCCAGATGAGTTCGGCGTATTCCTTGCCACGGGTGAAGCCGCAGGGAAGGGTGATGGCGGCGCAAACGATAATAAACTGCCAGCCCCAGAAATGGATGCGGGTAAGGAGGTCGCTGGCAAGACGCGCCCGGCACAGGCGTTGCAGGGAATAGTAAATCCCCGCAAACATCATATTGCCCACAAAGGCAAAAATAGCGGCGTTGGTGTGCAGGGGCCTCAAGCGCCCAAATGTCAGGAACTCCACCCCCTCGCTTTTAAACGCTCCAAAGCTGATCCACTCCAGGAACTTCCCGTTCATCTGCCAGAAGTTCAACTGGGAGGCGATCACAACCCCCACCAGTAGCCCCACAATGGAGAAGATAATGGACGCGATCATGAAATGGCGCACGCAGGCATCATTGTATTCGATCGTTTCGGTTTGGTTCTCGGTATTCATTTTATTGATACATGTTTGGGGGTTTCATCCCGGAGGGGTTGAAGGGCATCTTGTTCCGCATAGCGCTGCTTGGACTTGCGTTGCTGGTACACAAAACTGAGTAGGAAAAGTCCCGCTAAAAGTAGGCTTAAATACACCGTTAAATGCAGAATATGCATAATTTTATAGTTATAAATTGGTTATAAAATCGAATATACCCTACATTGAAGTGGGTAAATAACCGAATCAACTGCCATTTTATATTTTTAATAATGATAAATTCTGCTTATTTCAGCATTACCTTTCCTAATGCACGCCCCACAAAGCCCACCGAGGCGCAAAATTCGAAGCTTTTGAACGGGATTTTAGAAATAGGCTTGCAGTGCGGGCGCGTACTTGCACTGTTAGCAAATTCTGAAATGGGGGCTTAGCTCAGTTGGTTAGAGCGCTACCTTGACATGGTAGAGGTCGTGGGTTCGACTCCCGCAGCTCCCACCATTTCGACCGGATGCCGTTCAGTGCAGGCTGGCACCGTCCCACCTGCGGCGTTCCGCACCCACCGTTGCCACCCCGTTCCATTTGCACCGGGGCGGTCGCAGCCCTCAAAATAAACCCGCTACCCAGGTTTGCCCGCACCTGCCGAGCGTTCATCCCTCGGGCTCCGCTGCCGCTTTGTAAATCACGGCTTGCATTTTTTAAATTTCTCTTATTTACTCCCCAGCCTTATCAACTGTTATTATTCCGCGCGTGGGTAAAAATCGCTTTTAAATCAAAAATTTTAAAAAAAGATTCCGTTCAATTCTGAACACTCAGGGCAACGAAGCAGGCCGATAGAAATAAGATAGAGTTAAAGTATGAATACCAAAATGTATGTAGGGAATCTCTCATTTGATGCGGGGTTCGAAGATATCAAAAGCCTGTTTGAGCCTCATGGAGGCGTAGAAGACGTGTTTATTGTTAAAGATCGTGAATCAGACCGCCCCCGCGGTTTTGCATTCGTAACCATGGACACGAAAGAGTCGATGGAAGCAGCGATCAATGCCCTGAACGGCGAAGAATTCATGGGTCGTCCGCTCGTTATCAACGAGGCGCGTCCCCGTGAAGAGCGTCCCCCGCGCAGCGGCGGTGGCGGCGGCGGTCGTGGCTTCGGCGGTGATCGTCGCGGCGGCGGCGGTGGTGGCCGGCGTGACTTCGGCGGCGGTCGTGACCGCGGTGACCGCGGTGGCCGGGATTACTAGTCTCAGTCCGTTCACACAAACAAACCTTTTCGAAGGGAGCCCCAAGCGGGCTTCCTTTTTTTATGCCCGGTGAACAGGAGCCATAAAAAAGCCCCCGCCGGTAAACCGGTCGGGGGCTGGAATAAAAACGGCTTAAACCCGAGGTGCTATTTGCGTTTCGCGGCTTCGCGCTCCGCAGCTTCCTTGATGACGGTCTCCGCCACGTTCTTCGGAGTCGCGGCGTAGTGGGAGAATTCCATGGAGAATTGTCCGCGACCGGAAGTCATGGTGCGCAGGGAGCCGATATAGCCGAACATTTCAGAGAGCGGGGCATCCGCCTTGATGCGGATTCCGGTGTTGGCGGGCTCCTGTGATTTGATCATGCCACGGCGGCGGTTGAGGTCACCGATGACGTCACCCATATTGTCCTCACCGCAGAAGACGTCGATCTTCATGATGGGCTCGAGGATTTCGGGACGACCCTTCGGCATGCTCTGACGATACGCCGCTTTGGCAGCGATTTCGTAAGCGACCGCAGAGGAGTCCACGGCGTGGAAGGCACCGTCATTGAGGGTAAACTTGACGTCGACCACCGGATAACCGGCTTGCGGGCCCTTTTCGATGGACTTCTTAAAGCCTTTTTCAACGGCGGGCCAGAATTCACGGGGGACATTACCGCCCACCACTTTGGACTCGAAGGCAAAACCTTCACCCGCTTCCTGAGGTTCGATGCTGTAGTCGATCTTGGCGAACTGACCGGAACCACCGGATTGTTTCTTGTGGGTGTAGCTGTCTTCCACCGGTGCGGTGATGGTCTCGCGGTAGGCGACCTGAGGTTTGCCGATCTCGGCCTCCACGCCGTAGGTGCGCTTGAGGATGTCGACCTTAATATCGAGGTGCAACTCGCCCATACCCTTGAGGATCGTTTCGCCGGAGTCTTCGTCCGTCTCGACCTGGAAGGAGGGATCTTCCGCAACCATTTTGCCGATCGCGGTACCGAGTTTTTCGGCCTGACCCTTATCTTTGGGTTTCACCGCAATCGAGATAACGGGATCCGGGAACACCATAGGCTCGAGGGTGGCGGGGTGATCCGGGTCGCAAAGGGTGTGACCGGTCTGAACGCTCTTCATACCGAGCAAGGCAACAATATCACCGGCTTGGGCGTTATCGACTTCATTGCGCTCATCCGCATGCATTTCAATAATACGGCCGATGCGCTCGGTCTTACCGGTGGTTGTATTGAGCACCGACATACCCTTGCTAATCTTACCCGAGTAAACGCGGGTGAACGTCAGCGCGCCGTATTTGTCATCCATGATTTTGAAAGCGAGGGCGCGGAGCGGACGGTTGGCGTCAACGATCGCCTTTTCGCCGGTTTCATTACCCTCGGCATCGACCTCGGGCTGGGGATTCACATCGGTCGGGTTGGGCAGGTAATCGACCACCGCGTCGAGAATGAGCTGAACGCCCTTGTTCTTAAAGGAGGAACCACAGTAAGTGGGGAAGAAGTCGAGATTGATGGTACCCTTGCGGATGCATTTTTTAAGGGTCTCGATATCCGGCTCGTTGCCTTCGAGGTAGGCTTCCATCGCATCGTCGTCCTGTTCAACCGCGGTTTCGATGAGTTGTGAGCGGTATTCTTCGACCTTGTCCGCCATATCGGCGGGGACGTCCTGGATTTCGTAGTTCAGGGGATCGCCGGTTTCGTCCCAGACCCAGGCCTTGCGGGTCAGGAGATCGACCACGCCCTTGAGGTCACTTTCCTCGCCGATCGGGAGCACCATAACCAACGGAACCGCACCCAAAACGCTTTTGACCTGCTCGACCACCTTGTAGAAATCGGCACCGATGCGGTCGAGTTTGTTGACATAGATCAGGCGGGCGACCTTCGAATCATTCGCGTAACGCCAGTTTGTCTCGGACTGGGGCTCGACTCCGCCGGAACCACAGAAAACACCCACGCCGCCGTCCAGCACCTTGAGGGAGCGATACACCTCCACCGTGAAGTCCACGTGACCGGGGGTGTCGATGATGTTGAAGCGGTGCGGCTTGTATTGTTGCTGGCTACCGGGCCAGAAACAAGTGGTCGCGGCGGACTGAATCGTGATGCCACGCTCCTGCTCTTGTTCCATGAAGTCGGTGGTGGCGGCACCGTCGTGCACCTCGCCGAGTTTATGGATTTTACCGGTGAGTTTTAGAAAGCGCTCGGTAGTGGTGGTCTTGCCCGCGTCAACGTGGGCAAAGATGCCGATATTTCTGTATATGGTTAGGTCGCTCATGATGCGTGTTTCGGTTTAGTGATAAATTGTAGTTCTTTGAGATCTAAAATGCCGGATCCCTTTTAATGTTTCAGGTGCAAAAAGAGGCGGAGATTAGGGCGGAATTCAAATTCTGCAAGTCCGGAAAACGAGAGATTTTCAAATCGGCGGGAAGGGATTGGGCTGCGCTTTTGGTTTGCCCCCATCCCGCTGAAGCCTTCTGCTGGCAGACTTAGCAAATTCAAGTATGGCCCAGGCAATAAAAATTTATGACACCACCCTCCGTGACGGCACGCAGGGTGAAGGCGTTTCCTTCACCGTGGCGGCGAAATTGCGCGTCGCGGAAAAACTCGATCAATTCGGGGTGGATTACATCGAAGGCGGTTGGCCCGGTTCCAATCCGCGCGACATGGCTTTTTTTGAGGAGGCGCGGAAGCTCCAGCTCAAACACGCAAAAATCGCGGCTTTCGGATCGACCTGCCGCGCGAAGGTGGACGCCGCCGAGGATCCCCAACTCAAACTCCTCCTGGATGCCGAAACCCCGGTGGTTACGATCTTCGGTAAATCCTGGCTCCTGCACGTTACCGAGATTCTCCGCACCACCGCCGAGGAAAACCTGCGCATGATTGAAGACTCGGTCCGTTTTCTCTCCGAGAGCGGGCGCGAAGTCATCTACGACGCGGAGCATTTCTTCGACGGGTATTGCGACAACCCCGAATACGCCCTGCAGACCCTCGAAGCGGCGCAACGCGGCGGCGCGGTGAACCTCACCCTCTGCGATACCAACGGCGGCAAGCTCGTCGGCGAGGTGCAAACCATCGTGGCGGCGGTAGTGGCACATTTTCCGGACACGCCCGTGGGCGTGCATTGCCACAACGACTCCGGCCTCGGGGTGGCGGTTTCGCTGGCGGGAATCGAAGCGGGCGCGACCCTCGTGCAGGGCACCGTCAACGGCGTGGGTGAGCGCAATGGAAATGCCAACCTCACCACCATCATTCCAAACCTCGCCCTCAAGATGGGCCGCAGCCTCAACTGCGGATCGCAGCTCCAGAAACTCCGCGACCTTGCCCTCTTTATTGATGCGATGGCAAACCGATCCTCCGACACCAAGGCGCCCTTTGTGGGAGCCAGTGCCTTTGCGCATAAGGGAGGCGTGCACGCCGATGCCGCCGCGAAGGTCAAGCGTAGCTACGAACACATCGAGCCGGAACTCGTCGGCAACCGGACCCGCATCCTGGTCTCCGATATGTCCGGACGCAGCAGCATCATGATGAAGGCGAAGGAAATTGGGGTGGAGGTCGATCCCCGCGCGCCGGAAATGAAGGACTTCCTCGCGCAACTCAAGGAGCTCGAATTCAAGGGTTACGAATACGAGGCCGCCGATGCCTCCTTTAAGCTCCTCCTCGCCCGTTTCCTCAAGGGCAAGCAAACCGATTTTGATCTCGTCAGTTATCGCGTCATGGTGAGCCGTGCCAGCGGCAAGGGTGAGGTCTCTTCTGAGGCGACCGTCCATTTGCGGATCGATGGCGAGGACCACCACACCGTGAGCGAAGCGAGCGGCCCGGTCGATGCTTTGGGGCACTCCCTCAGCAAAGCTCTCGCGCCGGTCTTCCCCACCATTTCCGACATCGAACTGGTGGACTACAAGGTTCGCATTCTCGAGAGCCAGCACGGGACCGACGCGATTATCCGCGTGCAAATTGAGACCCGTGACAATAAATCGGGCGAGACCTGGGGCACGGTTGGAGCGAGCGACAATATCATCGAGGCGACTTGGCAGGCGCTGGTTGATGCGGTCGAGTTCAAACTCCTGCGCGACCGCGAGGGCGCGTAAACCCTTATTCCGGGCGTTTAACTGACCCGCCGCCGGAGGGCGGTGTAGGTG
>JBELLU010000023.1:0-26894 GCA_042096455.1 Opitutia bacterium | reverse complement strand
TTCAATCAATGGGTTGACGTCCGATGCTGCCGATGAGTTCGTCCGGGTAGCCTGTTTGGCTGACCTTTTCGAGACGGTCTTTGGCGGCGCGCAGGCGTTCTTCAATGCGAAGTTCGGCGGCGATGCTGTGATGGCTGTCCTTTTGCAGGAAGTGCTCCAGATAGTTGACATGTCCTTCCCAGGCTTTGACGTCATGGTCTTGCTGGCTTTTGAGGCGCGCCTGATACCAATCGCTGGCGAGCATCGCTTCGCGGGTGAACATACCCCGGAGTTCGGGGCTTTCAAGGGTCTGGCCTTCGTATTCGCCGTGCGCCATGATGTGGAGGAGGGCGCGCAAGGGCGGGCAGGCTTGCTCAACCGAGCCGTCCTCAAAGTAGTTTTGGGCGACTTCGCGGTGGGCGGCGAGAATGGTTTCCATCCCTTCCACGAAGGTGGCCATGTCCTGTAGTTCCGGTTTGAGCATTTCCTCGGTGAGTACCGAGTCGGGATTGTTGAAGACCCGAGCAAAGAAGATGCGGACGAATTTCGCGTTGATGCGGTAGCCAAGGAGGCTCGCTTTAACGGTCTTGCCCTCGTATTCGAAGTCCTCGATTTTATCGAGGTATTCGTGTTCCATGAGCCATTGGGGGTCGGCTTCTTCGGGGCGGAGGCGGCACCAGATTTCGGGCACGAGGAGGCTGATGTCGTGATCGACCCGGCAATGGGGCCCCACATAACCGGCGGCGGTGATGAAGGCTGGTTGCTCGGTGGCGAGGAATGCCACGAGGGCGTTGTTGAGGTCGTAGATCGGGGGGAGGGCGTTGAAGGGTGCCTTGGTGAGGGCGCCTTCAGAACCCGCTCCGGTGGTGGAGGGGGATTTCCCGGTGATACTCGCGATGAACTCCATGAAGAGTTCGGGGAGTTCCATGTAATGGATGGGATTAAAGGTACAGAGCGGTTTGACGCCTGCTTCCGGTTCTGCGGGGTTGTTGCGGCGCCCGGGAAGAATGGAGGTGACGGGGCGGAGGAGTTGCGATTTGAGATCCTGTCTGCGAAAGAGACGGGTGCTCATGTCTGCGAGGTAGGTGGCGCGGATATTGCGGAGGTCGGGGCGCACCTGCAGGTAGCGGGGGTTCTTGGTGGGTTTCCCGTCCACCATCCGCGGGAAGGCGTTCGTCGCGTAGTAATCCCCGCTGCTGGCAGCGTGGAATTCGCGGATGAGGTCCTGCATCGGTTCGGTGTATTGCTCGTAACGGATGGCGTCCTCGATTTCATGGCGGGCGTGGTCGCGCTCGAGCGGTTCGTAGTTACTCAGGAAACTGCCATGCGAGCTGAGGTCGATTTCAGCCTGGGTGTCGTAGCCGCGAATGATGGCATCATCGGGGCGTTGGAAGAATCGGAATTCGCAATTATGGACGAATTTTGCGGAGGGCGCCGTCCAGCCGACGGGGAGGTGTTGGATCGCTTCGCTGGGTACCACCACCGAGGCGGTGATGTCGTCTTCGAGCGAAATCTTGGTGGCGGGCATGAAGTCTTTGCGAAGACCGAAGGTGCGCCAGGAGCCGTTGTCGGTATAGCCGACCCGGAGGTATTGGGTGATCATGGGCGTACCCCGATAGCGGAGAATATTGCCCGGTTCGCCGTTGATGAGGTCCACGCTGAAGCGCTGGCGCCAATCCTTGCCCCAATCATCCTTGTAGAAACGTTTGATGATAAGGACGAGTTCCTTGACGTGCTGGGGAATGGATTCAACCCATTCGTTATAGGCGTCACTGTAGACGGTCTCGGAGGGAGTCAGGAGTTTAATGACCGAACCGAGGGAGCGCTCGGGGGAAAGGAGCGGGCGGCTGGGCGGTTTCTCGTCGTAGAGGTCGCGGAAGCGGTCGCCGTAGTCGCGGTCGATGATGGCTTCCGCGAGTGCGAAGTCTTTCTCGAAATCGCTCACGAAGACCGGACCGGTGATGATGGCGTCGGAGATTGATTTTGAGATCTCGGATTTCCCGCCCCCTGAAACGGTGCTGGGTTTGTGGCAAACGCGGCTTTCAGCGGTGTAGCCGACCAATCGCCAGCGCCGCCCTTCCGCCGGTTTGACCATTTCAACTTTATAGCCGGAGGGAAGGACGTAGGTGTGGCGGGGGAGCAGCTTGATCTGTTGGGCTTCACCGTCTTTGGTCCACCGGATGCTTTGTTTGTTCAGCTCGATGTGTGCGTCTTCCGGGAGGTAAATGATATCCCGGTAGGTTTTATCGATGGCGTAGCCCTCGGGTTGGAGGTCGATCGCATCAATGGAACGGGCGACCAGGCCGTCGAAGGTCTGGTTCACTTCCTCAAAGAAACGACTGAGACGAAAATCCTCGCCGAGGTCGTAACCGGTGAAGGCGAGGGTGCCGCCGGCATGCTCCTCTTCCGCGAGACCGTGAAGGTTGGCGGAGAATCCAATCTGGGTCTTCACCTCTTTTTTGCAGTACCCGAAGTAATTATCGGCGATGGCGGTGACCACCCGACCGGAGGCATCGCGGCAGGTGATTTTAAATGCGCCGCCTTCGTTGTAGAGTTCGTCTTCTTTTTCCCAGCACATCCCGTCGCGTTTTTGACGCTCGGTTGCCTCGGAGACCTTCGGGAGCCCGAGTTCTTTCTTGGTGGTTCCAATGAGGTGCGGCGCGAGAATGACGCAACCGGAATGCCCGGTCCAATGCTCGGGGTCGAGTCCGGCATCGTTGCTCGCAAGGAAGGGGTCGCCTCCGTTGCCAAAGATCGACTCAACGAAATCGAGGTTACTGACGAGATTGCCCGGCGCAAAGAAGCGCACCTCCAGACGTTTTTCGCTGATGAAGCCCTCTACTTCGGGGATAACGACCGGACGCAACAGCAGGGAAACCCAGGATTTCGCCGGGCTGTCCTCATGGGCGAGGAAAGGGAGTTCGCGGAGGGTCGCAGGGGGGTTGAGCGCTTTGGTGAGCAGACGTGCCGCCGCTAGTTTGGGCACTGCTTTTTTGTCGTTCGGGATGGGGAGGCCGCCTTCGGCGACGTGAAAGACGCCCTTGGTGGTGCGGCGGTCGCTTTTGGGATTATGGAGGACGCCCTGCTGAATACGGTAGGAATCAATGATGTCAGAGCTGAAGTGATCCTTGCTAGCGGGGAGCGAGAGGGTACGCGCCACGCCGTGGCGGTCGAGGATGAGCGTGAGGGTCGGCAGGTGTGGGATTTCCGCGAGGTCGAGATCCGAGAAATACTCCATCAGGAAACTTTGAATGCGCTGGTCACAGGGAGGGAGATAGTCGGCGAGGAGTCGCGACTTTTCCTGATAACTGGCAAGCAGGGAGCGGTTCAAATCGTAGAAATCGGAGTTATCGAGCTCGCCATAGGTTGGCTGCCCGATTGAGCTGAGTTTTAGGTTCACGTATTCGACAAGGGCGGTCCGGTCGAACGTGGAAGCGGCGGTTTTGGGATCGAGCCCAAGCTGTGTTTTGAAGTCAGTTTTCATATTTTCCGTATTTTCTTAGACTTGGTAAAGCGTATGCAAGAAAGGTTCAAAAGTGCAAAGCATGATTCATGCACAAAAGCCGCCCGGGGGAGCGGCATGTGATCTATTAAATCTCCATTGCCGGGAGCGACATGGTCTGCGCCCCGAAAGCATTCTGAATCGCATCCAGATCGACGTTTTCAGTGATCAGGCGTTTGATGATGGAGATTTTATCTTCGTCGGATGGAAGGGTCTTGACTGTCATGTTATTAATTTTTGAAGCGACGTGGTAGCTTTCTTGTTCGCAGATAATAACGGGGATTTGGGTCTGTTGAATCATTTCCATCAATTTCGGGTGCGGCATGACGTTGCGGGTCAGGATCAGGCCTGCGACGGCGCGTTTCTTGGCGAGCCCTTCGGCGGCGATAATGGATAAAATGATGTCTTCGCGGTCACCGGGGGTAACGATCAAGACCCCGGGTTCGAGGTATTCGACAATGCCCTTGGCCGCCATCGCGCCGATGATGACACGTTCGTAGCGGTTGTTTTTATTTTTCTCGCAGGCGTTGATCCAATTGGCGTCCAGTTCCTGGGCGACCTGTTGCAGACTGGGAACCCCGAGTTGTTCCTCAATGGGGATGCAACCGAGTAAAGGAATGCCCATGCGATCTAGGGCGCGGCCGCAGTAATGCCGGATGTCGTCCATTTTGTCCGGAATAACCTTGTTGATGATGGCTCCGATGACTTCAACTCCGGCTTGTTGAAAAAGGCTCTGATTCAGTGCGATTTCGTCAACCGGGCGCCCGATGCCTCCGCTCGCGACGATGATAACCTTGGCGTTGAGACGCCGCGCGACCTGTGCGTTGGAGAGATCGAAGACCGCTCCCACCCCGGCATGCCCGGTGCCTTCAATAATGACATAGTCTTTTTCGTAGGCGGCGCGGTCGAAGGCGCGACACATGCGGTCGATCTGAACTTTGTTCTTCTGCTTGGGATCATCCAGAAATTCACGGGTGTAGGTCGGATGAATGGAAATAGGGCTCATCGCCTCGATTGGAATATCCACATCAAAGATGGAATCGAGCAGGACGGAGTCCTCGTCTATTTGTTGCCCGTCCACTTCAATGAAACGCTGGCCAACGGGCTTGATGAAGCCGACTTTGCTGGTGCGGGTTCGCAGGGCCGCAAAGAGCGCCAGACTGGTGGTGGTTTTCCCGTCGTTCATGCGGGTCGCCGCGATAAAAATACGTTTGGTGGACGTATTCCTCGGCGCACTGAGCAATTCGGTGTCGTTTTTCTCGCGCGTGAACTGCTTTGCTTTACCCATTTAGCCTATAGGACCGTCACATCTTCGTTGAGGGTGTCACCATTGGTCGGATAGAGGAGTTGATGATCAATCGCCTGCGAGGCGATCATAACAGCGGTGCCAAAGATATCATTGGCGGTGGCGCCCCGGCTGATTTCAGCTGCCGGGCGGGTCAGCCCGGTTAGGATCGGGCCGTAGGTACGGGCGCGGGTTAGGACATCGACCATCTTGGAAGCGATGTTGGCGGAATGGAGGTCCGGGAAGATGAGGACGTTGGCTTTGCCCGGGACTGAGCCTTGCAACTGCTTGGCCTTCGCCACGAAGGGGTCGAGGGCGGCGTCCACTTGAAGCTCGCCGTCGATTTCCATGGGGATCTCGAGTTCCTTGGCTTTTTGGCGGGCGAGTTCGGTGGCGGCCTTCATTTTAACAACGCCTTCATTTTTACTGGAAAGGCTTTTGCTGGTATAGCTGAGGAGGGCGACGCGGGGTTTCTGGTTGGTGAGGTGGTAAGCGAGGGCGGCGGTATTGACGGCGATATCGCAGATTTGGGCGCTGTCGGGATTGGGTATGACGGCGCAGTCCGCGAGGAAGAGGACGCGGTCCTTGCCGGTCTCGGGTTCCTGCAGATCAAAAATATTGAGGGAGGAAACGCTATTGGCCTTTTCCTGCCGTTGTATGATTTGCAGGAGGGGGCGCAGGGCGCTGGAAGCGGTGACCGTCGCGCCGGACAGCATCGCGTCGGCCTGAGCGGTGGCGAGCATCAGGGTGGCGAAGTAATTGTTGTTGTCGAGGTAGGCTTCGGTTTCCTTCTCGGTGAGGCCCTTGAAGCGGCGCAGACCCTGGAACTTGGTGACAAAGCCCTCGTATTCGCTGCTGCGGCGCGGTTCAATGATACGGATGTGCTCGAGGTTGATATCGAGGGCCGCGGCATTTTTCTTAATTTCAGCGCGGTCACCCAGCAGGATCGGGATGCCCAGTTGTTGCGTGGCAAACATCCGGGCAGCCTGAAGGATGCGCTCATCGGCGCCTTCGGGAAAAACAACGCGCTTGGGATGGCGTTTCAGTCGCTCGGTTAAATTCGTGATTAATGGCATATGATACGTAGAGATGGCAGTTTTTGTGCCATTAGGCAAGCAGTATGGTTTTTGTAAAAGTTGAATGCGCGCACCAAGGGGAAGTTTCCGGACTGAAAGGATAGCATTGTGCTCCTGCGCGGAATGACCTTTGCTGGCGTGGAGAAGTGTTAGGATGAGTGAACTAAGAAAGATTGCATCGGTCAGCCTGCCCACGATTGGATCGCGGGTGCTGGGCTTGGTGCGCGATATTTTTCTTTTTGCATCACTGGGGGCGGGGGTATGGAGCTCCGCCTTTATTTTGGCGTTTACGCTCCCGAACCTCTTTCGTCGCCTCCTGGGAGAGGGTGCCTTGACCTCCGCTTTTGTCCCGGTCTTCTCCGGTTCGCTGGAACGCGAAGGCAAGGCCGGAGCCTTTGCATTTTTTAACCGCATTTTCCTGCGCCTTTCCCTGATCCTGCTGGCCCTGATTCTGGCGGGCATCATTGTGCTTAAGCTATTGACCTGGAGCGGAGTGCTCACCGGTCGCTGGGTGACCAGCGCGGATTTGGCGGTCTGGCTCTTGCCCTATACTTTTTTCATCTGCCTCGCCGCGCTCGCCACCGCTGCCCTCAATGTACTGGGGCGATTTTTTGTCGCCGCCAGCACCCCGATTTTCCTGAACCTTTGCATGATCGGGGCCTTGCTCCTCGGGAGCCTCTGGTTTGAGGGGCTAAGAGCGGTGGTCTATTGTCTTTGTGGCGGGGTTCTCCTCGGTGGAATACTGCAATTGGCGCTTCCTTTGATGGATTTGAAACGCGCGGGTTGGCGTCCGCAGGTCACCCAAACCCACCGGTCAGAAATGCGCGAACTCTGGCAGCTCCTTTTGCCGGGGTTATTGGGGGCGGCGGTCTTGCAGATAAACATACTTGTATCGCGGCTTTTGGCATTTGGCTTAAACGAGGGTGCCGCCGCAGTGCTCTATATGTCCGGTCGTTTAATGGAGCTACCCCTGGGGGTATTTATCTTTGCAGTGGTAACGGTTTTCTTTCCGCAGATGGCGCGCGCCCGCGCCGCCGACAAGCCCGCGGTTTTCAATGAGCGTTTTCTTTCGGGAATGATCCTCGTCTTGGCGGTCTCGGTTCCGGCGGGGATGGGCCTCCTGGTTTTGGCGAAGCCGATCCTCGCAACTTTGTTTGAATGGCAGGCTTTTGGAGCGGGTGATGTTTTGCGAACCGCGCCGCTGGTCGCGATTTACGGCCTGGGGCTCCCGTTTTACTCGGTCGCAACTTTTGCGACGCGCGGCTTGCACGCCGACAAGGAAATGCGCGCGCCGGTCCGGGTGGCGGTGATCTGTCTTTTTGCAAATCTCCTCCTCGCGCTGGCGTTGATGTTTTGGATGGAGGAGCAGGGCTTGGCGCTGGCTAATGTATTGGCGGCGCTCATTCAGTCAGTTCTCCTCTTGCGCGCCCTCAAGGAGCGGCACCCCCAATTGCATTTGCGCACCCTTATGCTGCCGCTCTTTAAAATTGTGCTCGCAGCGGGCATCATGGGATTGGTTTGCTATCTATTCAAAGGACTACCGGCGCACCTGGGTCTGGAACCAAAACTGGCAGATATTACGGCGGTCTTGCTGCTCGTTCCCGGTGGAGTTGTCCTTTACGGTTTCGCGCTGATGGCGCTTCGTTTTGAAGGCATGGACGAATTGAGTACCCTCCTTCGTCGCTTCATTAAAAACAATACGAAATGACCCCTTTTCGGAATGACCCTTTTCTTTCCTAAAAAGCAGCCCTAAGGCATGGAGGCGGGCAGCATCGCGATGCTGGAGCTTTTCGGAAGGGCGCGCGCGAGGATAAATTCAAAAACACTGGGATCGCCTTTTTCACGTACCCAGTGGAGGTGTTTCTGAGCGCGTTCGTGCTCGCCTTTTGCTCGCCAATAGAGCCCGAGGTAAGTGTGGGCCTCCGTTTCCTGCGCGGAGTTGCGGACATGGCTGATGAGTTCGGCGGCGTTGGATTTACCGACGATGAAATTCAGGACGGGGAGCGGCCATCCGGTGCGTGGAAGATTAGCGAGGCTGTAGTCGAGGGTGCGCCGGGCATTTTCGGCATCGCCGTCTTCAAGGTGCGCAAAGTATGCCAGCAGGAGAGGGTAGAGGGTTTGCTCGCCCTCGCGGGTATAGAGCAGGTTGGCGCGCTTCGCACTTTGAGCGGCTTCGTTGAATTCTCCCCGGCACATGTAAGTCCATGCCAATGATTCGAAATGATACCCGCTGGGCGTCATGGTGCTGGCCTGGCGAAAGGAGTTGAGGGCCTCGTCAAATCGTTCGAGGTTAAAGGCGGCAAGTCCGCGGCCGTTCCAGGCAAAAGCGTTACTTGGAAGTTGCTCGGTGAGGCGATCATAAGCGGCAAAGGCTTCGGGATAGCGCTCGAGTTTATTGAAGATCATGGCCTCACCCAGACGCGCCTGTAGGTTGTTTTGATCCGCTTCCAGAACGGTTTGAAATCCAAGAAGGGCGTCCTGGGTGGCGCCCTCATTGAGCAGTTGAAAGGCGGTATCGACCCTTGTTTGCACGCTCGGTAGCGGAGCTTCTTCCTCGCCCAATAGCGAGAGGGAAGCCAATGGAAGGAGGCTCAGGCAAAATGTGATGGCTCGAAACAAACCACCTGCCGGTTGGCGTGAATAAAACATGTCAATGAATACAAACTTATTGCAACAAAATGAGATAAGCAAGAACAGAGCCAAGCTTCGGGGTTGAAAGCTGGAATAAGGCATTCATTGTGTGGCGCATGGAAATACTCGTTCAGGAATTGCCGCCCATCGGTACCAACGCCATCACCCTAGTCGATTCGGAGCGGAAGTCGGCATGGGTCATTGATGCGCCGGAGGATGCCTACCGCTGGGCGACTGCGCTCGCGACGGAGCGGGGCTGTACCATTGAGGGCCTCGTCCTCACGCACGGGCATTGGGATCATATCATCGATGCCCATGCCTTTGCAGATGCCGGAATTCCGATTTACGGTCATGCCGAGGATCGACCGCTCTTTGAGGATCCCGCGCGCATGGCGAGTTTTGCGATCCCCGGTTTGGAACTGCACCCCGTCGCCATTCAACATTGGATCGAGGGCGGTCAAAATATTGAAATCCTCGGGCACTCGATGGAAGTGCGCCACGTGCCGGGGCATTGTCCGGGCAATATTTTAATTTACGCTCCCGCACTGGAGGCCGCCTTTGTGGGAGATGTCATTTTTGCCGGCAGCGTCGGGCGGTATGATTTGCCCGGCGGGGATTTTGCGGTGCTGGAACGCTCGATTCGCGAACAGGTTTACACCCTCCCGGAAGGCACCACCCTCTATCCCGGGCACGGCCCCACCACCACCGTCGCGCAGGAAAAAAGCAATAACCCTTTTGTTCGTCCGGAATAATGGATCGCTGATGCCCGAAGCTAGCACAGACGAAAAATGGATGCGGCAGGCCCTAGACCTCGCGCGCCGCGCTTTGGGGCAGACCCACCCGAACCCGCTGGTGGGTGCGGTGATCGTTGAATCGGGCGAAGCGGTCGCGGAGGGCTGGCACCGTGCCGATGGCGGGGCGCACGCCGAGGTCGAGGCTTTGCGGGCGCTGGGCCGCGCCCCCGCAAAAGATGCCACTCTATATGTGACCCTCGAACCCTGCTCGACCTGCGGGCGCACCGGTGCCTGCACCGACGCGATCCTCGAGGCGGGAATCCAACGGGTCGTGATTGGCGCGGAGGATCCGAATCCCGCGCATGTGGGTCAGGGCGTGGACGTATTACGCGCTGCGGGGATCGAAGTGGTCGCGGGCGTCATGGCTGCGGATTGCGCCGATTTAAATTTGATTTTCGGGCATTGGATCACGCGGGGGGAACCACTTCTCGCCGCCAAGATTGCCACCACCGGGGAGGGTGCCTTTGCGCCTCCTAAGGGGAGCGGGACGCCTTGGGTCACGGGGCCGGAAGCGCGGGCCGACGTCATGCGTTGGCGGCAGTATTTCCCCGCGATTGGGGTGAGCGCCAACACCGCGCTCGCTGATGACTCCCGCCTCACGGTGCGCATCGAAGGTGAAGCGGAGACCTCGCCGCGACGTTTTGTCTTTGACCGCGAATTAAAAACGGCGGGAGCGATTGATCGTTTGAAACTCTACACCGATTCCCATGCCGAACAAACCGTGGTCGTTTGCACGGAGGGCTTGGACGAAGCCGCCACTTTCAAAGCGCGTGGGATTACGCTTTGGGAATTGCCGCATCCTGAGGGACGTTTGGATTGGGGCGCCTTCCGCAAGCGGTGCAGTGCCGAGCGAATTTATGGAGTTTACCTCGAGCCCGGTCCGACTTTGAGCGCGGGTCTTCTGGCGCAGGGGGAAGTCGATTATCTCTTTCATTACATCGCACCCATCGCTGCAACGGATCAAAGGCATGATTCGCAAACGGGCCCCTACACCCTGCGGGAGATGCGGGAATCAAAGCACGGCAAAGATCGATTGCAACGCGGGTGGCTTTAAAAGAATACGGATATGCAAATAATAATCGCTACTGGCAACGCCCACAAGGTGCTTGAATTGGAACATCTGCTCGCGGGTCTGGAGGTGCAGGTGGAATCGGCGGCGGTGGTCGGCGGAATGCCGGAGGTCGAGGAAACCGGGCAGACCTTTGCGGCGAATGCCTTCTTAAAGGCGGAGGCTTTGCGCGCCCTCGCACCTGCCTCCGCCTATGTTTTGGCGGATGATTCCGGGCTGGAGGTCGATGCGCTCGATGGCGCTCCGGGGGTTTACTCCGCCCGCTACGCCGGGCCGAATGCCAGTGATGCCGAGAACCGCCATCAATTGCTCGCGGCCTTGGCGGGTGCGGGTGCAGGGGTTAGGTCACGCAGCGCGCGCTTCCGTTGCGTCCTCTGCCTCCTCGGTCCCAAGGGCGAGGCGCAGTATTTTGAGGGCAGTTGTGAAGGGTCTATTACCGAAGCGGAACGGGGTAAGGAAGGTTTTGGCTACGATTCCATTTTCATGCCTGAGGGCTACACCGAAACTTTCGGGGAGCTCGGTGAATCCGTGAAGCATCGCCTCAGTCACCGCGCCAATGCAGTACTCGCCCTGCGGGATTTTCTGGCAACGCTTAACTAGCCTGCGTCCGTCTCAACCCATTTGCCGTGGCTTTTGATGAGGTCAATCAGACGATCGAGGGCTTCGCTTGCCGGCACGTTGTATTCCACGCACTCGCGCCCCACGTATAGATTGATCTTGTCCGGCGCGCCACCCACGTAGCCAAAGTCCGCATCCGCCATTTCACCGGGACCGTTCACGATGCAACCCATGATGGCGATCGTTACCCCTTTCAGGTGGTTGGTGCGCGCCCGAATCGTTTGGGTGACTTCCTGCAAATCAAAGAGGGTGCGCCCGCAACTGGGGCAGGCGACGAATTCCGTTTTTGAAATGCGGGCGCGGGCGCCCTGCAGAATGTTGTAGGCGAGGGCGTTTGCTTTTTCGGTGAGGGGTTCCGTTTCGATGCTGATGGCATCCCCGAGGCCGTCACTGAGGAGCGCCCCGCTCAGGATGCTGCTTTCGAGCAAACGGTCGCTGAAATAATCCTTGGGGTCGAGGGCGTTGGAGGGGCAGTTGCGAATCCACAACGGCGCGCTGGGCAGGTAATTCGCGGCGGCTTCCACCAGGGCACGGTATTCGCCGAGGGGATGCTTCCCGGACGCACTTCCCGCGCTGGAGGTGAGGATCAAAGATTCAACACCATTTGCCTGCAAGGCGGCTCCCATGCCGTTTTCGAGATCATCCGCACTGCAATCGAGCGCGAAATTAAAGCCCTGTTTTTGACAGAACTGCTGCAACTGCGCCGCGTAAAAGGCATCCTCCGCCCCCAGTCGTTGCGCGAGGGTGATCCCGCACAATTCGCCGGCAGGCCATTCAAAGGCCTCGAGATCGGAGAGATCCACCGCACCGCTGAGCTCGAGGAAAAAAGCCGCCAGCACCGTTTCCAATCCGCGATACAATTCCGCGAAGGCCGTCAAATCCCCGGGTTGTTCGATCTTCAAGAGAAGCCCCTCGATGCGGCTTTCTTTTTGGGTCGTTTGAGTACGGCACACCTCCTGAATGATCGCCTGTGTTTCCGTGATGGGCTGGTGTGTTTTTATAATGACCGCCGGCAGAGCATCGCCCCCGATCCGGCATTCCTTGTTTAAAGAAACCGTTGCGGTGGCGCGGCGTTGGAATTCATATGGATTCACCGCGTCCACAAGCGGCGTTTCCGGTTCTGCCCCGGCGGTCTTCGCCCAGAGTTGCATCGCTTTGTCCGCCAACTCGCGCGCTACCGGAATTTCATACACCGGATCCTCCGTCAGGGAAACACGGATCGTGTCGCCCAGGCCGTCGTAGAGAAGACTCCCAATGCCGATCGCGCTTTTGACGCGGGCATCCTCGCCGTCTCCCGCTTCCGTCACGCCAAGGTGGAGGGGGTAGTGCATCCCTTCCTCGTTCATGCGCGCCACCGCGAGGCGGTAGGCCTCGATCATGACCTTCGGATTACTCGCCTTCATAGAGAGACAGATGTCCTGAAAGCCGTGGCTTTCCGCGATGCGGATAAATTCGAGGGCACTCTCCACCATCCCGAGGGGGGTATCGCCGTAGCGGTTCATGATGCGGTCGGAGAGGGAGCCGTGGTTCGTGCCGATGCGCATCGCGCGTCCGTATTCCTTGCAACGTAGCACGATCGGGGTGAAGGCTTCGTGCAGGCGTTCCAGTTCCTCCGCATAGGCGGCCTCCGTGTATTCCTGCACCGCAAATTTCTTTTTGTCGGCGTAGTTGCCGGGATTGATCCGGACTTTTTCAACATGCTTGGCGGCCTCCATCGCGGCGCTGGGCAGGAAATGGATATCGGCGACCAGCGGCACCTCGCAACCGGCGGCGCGCAATTCCTTCGCAATCGGCCCCAAGGCTTCCGCCGCCTTTTTATTGGGCGCGGTGATGCGCACGATTTCACAGCCTGCTTCCGCCAGCGCGAGGGATTGCTTCACCGTGGCGGTGACGTCCTGGGTGGGGGTCGTCGTCATGGATTGCACCCGCAGGGGTTGTTGACCGCCAATCGCGAGATGACCGACGCGCACTTCGCGGGTCGGGCGGCGCAGCGACTGGAAACGCGAGGCGCAATATGTTGCGAGCGCGGTCATACTAGGGTTGGGCGGGGTCGACCGGATCCGCCTTGACCGGATCAGGATCCTGAAGGAGTCCGGAATCGAGACCGACCCGTTCCAGATCAAAGAAGCTTACGTAGACCATGAATCCCAAGAGGAGCATCACGAATCCCGCCTGGAGGTTTTCCATAAAGCGGCGCGGGAGAGGCCGCCCCAATAATTTGCTGATGGTCGCAAAAAGCATGTGCCCGCCATCGAGCACCGGAATCGGCAGGAGGTTCATGAGCCCGAGATTCACGTTGATGAAGGCGGTGAACCAAATGATTTCCATGAGGCCGCTTCGAGCCATGTGCGTAAGCCCGTGCACAATCCCAACGGGGCCACTCATGTTGCGTACCTTTACGTCGGAACCACGATGCACGAGGGCATAAAAAGTTCGTCCAATCGTATCGACGAATCGGTTGATCTGTTCCAGCGGGCTGTAATGAATACGCTCGGTTTTGTATGGGAAGTTGTAGCCGAATCCAAAGCGGGCGGTGGTCTCGTTGTTCTCGGTTTTAATGCGCGGTTGCACCGGAAGGGTAAGGCGGCGTCCCAAGCGCTCGACCGTTACATCGATACTGCGGTCACCGTGGCGGCTCAGGTAGGTCTTGAGAAAGCCGCCCGAGATGATCGGTTCGCCATCCAATTCCAAAAGGCGGTCGCCCACTTTCAAACCCGCTGCAAGCGCGGGCATATTTTTTTCCAATACCGTGATGATCGGCGCGGCACCGTCATCGGAGGCGGGTTCGATTCCGATATAACGAATCGATTCGCGCGAGACCAGCGCCGGAAAAACTTCCAGCTCCAGTGCGGCCCCGTCGCGCAGGATCCCGAGTTCCAGCATCGGGCGCCCGTCCTCGGCACGACCGGTTCCGGTGACCAGGGCACTCTGGAATTGCATCCAGTCGCGCACCGCCTGTCCGTCAATACTCACAATCGTGTCCCCTTTTTGCAGACCCGCCGTGAAGGCGGGGCCGGGTACAATTTCGTTCTCGGAATTGACGATTTGTTCGGCGACCTGACCGACCTCGGTGGATTGAATGACCTCGCGACCCACGCCCCAAAGGATGAGGGAAAGCACCAGCGCAAGGAGGAGGTTGAAGACTGCACCCATCACGGCGACGATCATTTTGTCGGCGTAGGAAATGGGAGGCAGGGGATTGCTTTCCTTGCCCTCCGCGCCTTCGAGTCGACCCATGTCGGCGAGTTGCGGAAGGGAGACATAGCCCCCAAGTGGCAGCAGTGAAATCCGGAAGTCCGTACCCTTCCATCTCCAACCAAAGAGCCGGGGACCAAACCCGATTGAGAAACGATCCGCGATGAGGCCGCGTTTGCGGGCCGCGATGAAGTGACCGAGCTCGTGGATGAAAATCGAGAACCCGAGCACGAAAACGGCGACCAGAATGAACCAGAAATTTAGAAATATATCCATGAACGTGACTTAGGCTTGAAAGGTTTCGGCGCGACTGCGCGCCTCGGCGTCGAGTGCGAGGAGTGACTCAATATTGGGGACGGGCGTCGTTGCCAGTTGTTCCATAACGGAATCAATCACTTTGGGAATCGCAAGGTAGGGGAGTTCATTTTGCAGGAAGCGTTCGACCGCGATTTCGTTGGCGGCATTGAAAACCGCGGGGGCGCCGCCGCCGGTGCGCAGGGCTGCGTATGCGAGTTCAAGGCAGGGGAAGCGCTGCGGGTCGGGCGGGCTGAAGTCGAGTTGAAACGCCGTTTTGAAATCGAGGGTCGGCTCCACCGCGGGGGCACGGTCGGGGTAGAGGAGGCAATGTTGAATCGGGAAAGTCATGGAGGGCGGGCTCATTTGCGCCAGAATGGAACCGTCCACAAATTGCACAAAAGAATGGGCGATGCTCTGCGGGTGAATGACCACTTCCAGCCGCTCGGGCGGCAGACCAAAGAGCCAGTGCGCCTCAATGAGTTCGAGGCCTTTGTTTGCCATCGTAGCGGAGTCCACTGAGATCTTGCGGCCCATCGACCAGTTGGGATGGCGCACCGCATCAGTAGGGCTCACTGCGGCGAGGTCCGCGAGGGGAGTGTCGCGAAAAGGACCACCCGACGCCGTCAAAATGAGCCGGTCAACCTGTTCGATCGGATGTCCCTCAAGGCATTGGAAGATGGCGTTGTGTTCGCTGTCGGTCGGCAGGAGGCGGACACCCTTTGCGCGGGCGCGCTCGATGACAAAGGCTCCGCCGAGGACGAGTGCTTCCTTGTTGGCGAGGGCGATGTCCTTGCCGGCTTCAATCGCCGCGAGGGTCGGTTGGAGGCCGCAGGCACCCACCACTGCGACCAGTACGGTATCGGCGGCGGGGAGGCTCGCCAATTCCGCAAGGGCGTCCGCGCCGAAGGCGAGCCGGGTGTGGCTTTCAAAAACGTTTTCCGCCTGCGCTTTCTGGTAGGCGTGCGGATCGGTCAAGACCGCGTGCGGCACTTTGAATTCTGCACAGATCGCCGCCAATTCGCGGTAGTTGCTCCGAGCGGAGACGCCCACCAATTCCAGACGGTCCGAATGTTCCCGTAGTACCCGCAAGGTGTTGCTGCCGATGGAACCGGTTGCGCCGAGGAGCACGATTTTCTTGCGGGTGCAATCGGTCATGGCAAAGGATCAGGAGAAGAGAAAGTATTTAAAGAGGAGGTAGCCCAGCGGGGCACTCAGGATGAGGCTATCGCTCAGATCAAAGACGCCCCCGATGCCCGGTATCAAACTCCCCGAGTCTTTGACCGCAGCCTGTCGTTTGAAGGCAGATTCCACGAGGTCCGAGGCAATCGCCGCCACCGCAATGGGAATCGCAAAAAGGGCGGCGAGTCCGTAACCAAAGGCTTCGAGGCCTTCGGGACGGAAAAAGAAATGCAGTGCGAGTCCGACGAGCACGGAGGTTAGAATCCCGCCTGCCGCGCCTTCATAGGTCTTGGCGGGGCTTATTTTTGAAAGCGGGGTTCTGCCGAATTTCATCCCGAGCAGGAGACCGCCGACATCGCTGGCTTTTGCCACCGTGATGAGCCAGACCCCCAGATAAATCCCGCTGGCGCTCCCGAGTCCATCGAGTTCGGCATGCTTCAGGCTCAGGAGGATATAATGTAATAAAAAGGGGACGTAGGTGAGTCCAAAGAGGGTGGGAAGGATGCTGCGGAGGGCATCGGTGCGCAGGTCGCCACAGGCAAGCACGAGCGCGAGGATCAGGTAGCTCAGGAGGAAGAGCTCGATGCCGCTATTCAGACCCGGCAAATAATACCCGCCCAGCAGGATGCCCGCACCGCAAAAAAGCCCAAGGCGCACCTTGGGTCGCAGATCCATTTTTTCCAGAAGTTGATACAATTCCAACTGCGTCATGAGCGCCAGCGTTGTAACCAGAAGGACTGCACCGTTGGAGCCAAGAAAGCTGAGGGCGGCGATGATGATGAGCCAAAGGAAGGTGAAACTGTAAAGTCGTTGTTTCATTGCTTAAGTAGACAAAGCTATTCAGGGCGTAGGTGGTTGCAATTGTTCGGAGGTTTTTCCGTAACGGCGTTCGCGTTGGGCGTAATCTTCCAGGGCGGCCTCGAAACAGGCGCGGTCGAAGTCCGGCCAAAGCACCTTGCTGAAATGAATCTCAGAATAAGCGGATTGCAGGAGCAGGAAATTGCTGAGGCGCGATTCGCCGGAAGTCCGTATGACGAGATCGGGGTCGGGCATGTCGTCGGTATACAGAAAGCTGCGGAACTGCGCGTAGTCGAGCTGGTTGGGGTCGAGGGTGCCGTCTTGGGCGGCTTTTGCGATGGCGCGGGCCGCATCAACCACCTCCGTGCGGGAACCGTAGTTGAGCGCGAGCCCTACCGTGAAATCCGTGAAGTCGGCGGTGCGGGCTTCGGCATCGCGGAGGCGCTCCTGAATGTTTTGGGGCAACTCGTGATAGCGACCGATCACGCGCATACGGATTTTGTTTTTCAGCAGGTGGTGGAGTTGCTCTTTCAGGAAGTGGTCAAGGAGATCCATCAGGGCGCGGACCTCATCCTTGGGGCGGTTCCAATTTTCCACACTGAAGGCGTAAAGGGTGAGGTAGCGCAGGCCGAGGTCGCGCGCCGCCTCGAGGCTGTGGCGTACCGCCTGCGCGCCACGGCGATGCCCCTCGATGCGCGGCAAGCCATGTTCTTTCGCCCAACGTCCGTTGCCATCCATAATGATGGCGACATGGCGGGGGGGTGTATTTCTGGAATCCTGCTGCATGGAAAGTCACCTATCTAGAACCGCAGCGGCGCTGGGAGCAAGATTAGAGGCAAGGGTCAATTATACCCTAAATTTGGTAGTCGGTTCCGCCGGTGGTCTCGTGTAAACCACATTCGCGCTTCAGTCCGCCAAAGCGCGTGTCCTCCGCCTGCATCCCCTCGCTGAGCTTGGTGGTGCTGTGCCAATCGCCCACCGAGACATAACCCTGATCCCACAGTGGATGGTAGGGCAGGTTGTTTTCGCTGAGGTATTGGTAAATGTCGCGGTCCGACCAATCGAGGATCGGGTAGATTTTCCAGGTCTTGTTTTGTTTTTGAGCGACCGGACGCTCAAGCCGCGAGCTCGCTTGCTGGCGGCGCAGGCCGGAAAGCCAAGCGGTCGCGCCCAGTTCTTTGACGGCGCGGTTCATCGGTTCCACTTTGTTGATCCGGTTGTATTGCTCAAGACCGGCGAAGCCCTGCTCCCACAATTTACCCTGAGTCGCTTCCTGGTGCGCGGCGGATTTTAGGGGGTGGTAGATCTTGAGGTTGAGCTGGAGGCGTTCGCTGAGAGTTTCTGCAAAGCGATAGGTCTCGGGAAAGAGGTAGCCCGTATCGATAAAAATGACCGGAATGCCCGGGATGACGGTATTCACCAAATGAAGCATCACCGCGCTTTGCACCCCGAAACTCGTGCTCAGCACCAGCCCGTCGCCAAATTGCTCGTAGGCCCAACGAACCCGATCCGTCGCAGCGGTTTGCTCCAGAGATTCAAGTGCTTCCTTGTCTAGACTAGGCAGTTCCAAACTCATGAATCTTTAAAACATAGGTTTTTGAGTCAGTAAGTCAAGAATTAGCGGATTCGCGCCCTTGGGATTGATAACCTATTCTCCTATAGGGAGTTCGATAACTTCCCATGAGAGCCCGCGCCGGTTTAATTCCTCCATAAAGGGATCAGGATCGCATTCCTCCATATTCCAAACCCCCGGCTCCTTCCAGAGCCCACGCAGGATCATTTGGGCGCCGATCATGGCGGGCACCCCGGTGGTGTAGCTGATCGCCTGACTGGAAACCTCCGCATAGCAGGCCTCGTGGTCGCAGGAATTATAGATGAAGATGCGCTTGGGTTGCCCGTCCTTGACGCCCACGATATCGCAACCGATGCAAGTCTTGCCCTTCGTGCGCGGACCAAGGCTCGCGGGGTCCGGCAAGACCGCCTTCAAGAATTCCAGGGGCGCGATTTTCGAACCTTTGTAATCGACCGGTTCAATCGCGGTCATGCCGACGTTTTCCAGAACCCGCAAATGCGTCAGGTATTTTTCGGAAAAAGTCATCCAAAAACGGATGCGCTTCAGGCCTGGAATATTTTTTGAGAGCGATTCCAGTTCCTCGTGATAAAGGAGGTAGGCATCCTGCGGACCGACCACCGGAAAGTCGTACACCTGCTTCACGCTCATCGCTTCGACTTCCTTCCATTCCCCGCCTTCCCAATAACGCCCGTTCTGCGTGATTTCGCGGATGTTGATCTCGGGGTTAAAATTAGTGGCAAAGTGATGCCCGTGATCCCCGGCATTTGCATCGAGAATATCAATCGTCTCGATCGCATCAAAATGATGCTTGAGGGCGTAGGCGCAAAAAACATTCGTCACGCCCGGGTCGAACCCGGAACCCAACAAGGCGGTCAGTCCCGCTTCACGGAAACGCTCGCGGTAGGCCCATTGCCATTTGTATTCAAACTTCGCCTCGTTGGGCGGTTCGTAATTCGCGGTGTCGAGGTAGTCCACCCCTGCCGCGAGACAGGCATCCATCAGCGGCAAATCCTGATAGGGAAGGGCGACATTGATCAAAAGCGCCGGTTCTTCCGCTTTGAGAAAGGCGGTGGTCGCGGCGACATCATCGGCGTCAAGTTGCGCGGTGCGCAGCGTCACGCCCTGTTTCGCCAGAACGTCTGCGGCGATCGCGTCGCATTTTTCGAGGGTGCGCGATGCCAGCACAATCTCGCTGAAGATTTCCGGAACTTGCGCGCATTTGTGCGCGGTGACGTTGCCGACTCCGCCGGCCCCTACGATGATGACTTTCGACATACCTATAGCTTAAGGCGGCAGTTTGCCCCGCTCGCAAGTTTTATTCATGTCAGCGAAATCTGTGCCATCACGGACATTGACAGCGCCCCGACCCCGCACACATTAACGGCATGGCTTTTGACCAAGAACTCACCCTTACCCGCGAAACGACCGCCACCATCATTCCGGAGGGAACCGAGCAGGTGCTTCCCGCCGGAACCCGCGCCAGTATTTCCCAAGCGTTGGGCGGTACCGTCACGATCCGTACCGATTCGGGGCTCTTCCGTCTCGCGAGCAAGGATTGGGACGCCCTCGGCGCCGCCGCAGCCGCTGAACTGGAAGCCGCCAATTCTCAAGCGGAGGCCGAAGCCGATATTTCCGCGGAGCCTTTCAGTGAGGCGATTGTTTGGGAAGCGATGAAGCAATGCTTCGATCCCGAAATTCCGGTCAACATTGTCGACCTCGGTTTGATCTACGATCTCAGTATTGCCGAACCCGACGCGGAGGGACGCCATGCCATCGCGGTTAAGATGACCCTTACCGCGCAGGGTTGCGGCATGGGGCCCGTTATTGCAGACGACGCCCGTCAACGCATTGAAGCCCTGCCCGCCGTTTCGAGCGCGGAGGTCGAGATTGTTTGGGAACCCGCCTGGACCCCGCACATGATCTCCGAGGCGGGGCGCGCCAAGCTCGGTCTCGAATAAAGCTGCAAGGCGCGCGCGGTTCTGGCTCGCAAAATGCAGCAGACTCCAACACGATTGGAGTTATTCCAGCTATGCCAACGCACTCAAAAAAGAACACGCAAACCACCTACGATAAAGCCCTCGCGCTGAATCTCGATGAACCGATCTACGGCGTTTTTGCCGAAATCGGGGCAGGGCAGGAAACCGCCAATTACTTCTTCCGCGTCTCCGCCAGCGCCGGCACCGTCGCCAAGACCATCTCGGCATACGACATGACCATGAGCGATGTGCTCTACGGCAAGGCTAAGCGCTACGTCTCGCAGGAACGCCTTCATTCCATGCTGGAATATGAATACCAGCTCCTCGAGGAACGCCTCGGGCCCCAGCGCGGTGAAAACACCACCTTCTTTTCTTTTTGCAACACGGTGCGCGCCCGGGGTTATCAGGACAATGACGAGTGCCACGGCTGGATCGGGGTGCGCTTCCAACTCAAACCCGAAACCGAGCCGGTCGAAATCGTCCTCCACCTCCGCCTCCTCGACGAGACCAATTCGGAACAAATGGACGTCCTGGGCAAGGTCGGGGTCAACCTGATCTACGCCGCCTTTTATCACCGCGACAGCCTCGAGGATTTTGTCGCCTCCCTCGCCGATAACCTCACGCCCGGCACCATGGAAATCGACATGCTGCGCTTCAGTGGCGAGGGTTTCCGTTACGTCGACAACCGCCTCTGTGCCCTCCAACTCGTCCAGAGTGGGCTCACCGATGCCGCCATGTTCGACAAAAACGGCGAGGTCGTGCAGGCCGCCGACGCCCTCCACCGCCGACCCATCCTCCTCCTGCGCGGCAGTTTTAATCCCGTCCTCAAACTCCACCTCGATATGGTTTCGCAGGGCCGCGCCGTTTTTGAATCCGAGATGGAAAAAGGCGAAGCCGACAAAGCCATCGAGTTGTGCGAAATCAGTACCAATAATCTCCTCCGCGACGGCGCCCTCGACCACGAGGAATTCATCGACCGCGCCGACGCCCTGCAGGCCCTCGGTAAAACCGTCCTTATTTCAAGTAGTGCCGAGTTCCACCGCATCGCCACCTACCTCAGCCGCTACACCGCCGAGCCCATCGGGATCATCCTCAGTATCGGTCTCCTCAACGAACTCTTTAAAAGCAAATGGTCCGCCAACCTTGCCGGTGGCGTCCTCGAGTCCTTCGGGCGTCTCTTCAAGAACCGCGTCCAGTTGTATGTCTACCCCTGGCACAACACCCGCAGTAAGGAGCTCGTCAGCGCCGACAATTTCAAGGCACCCGAAAACTGGCAGTATTTCTATCGCCACCTCATGCAAAATAAACGCGTCTGCGCCATCGGTGTGGGCGACCCCGTCCTCCTCAGCAAAACCGGCCGCACCATCCTCAAGGAAATCGAATCCGGCACCCCGGGTTGGGAAGACTGGGTGCCGGTCGAAGCACATGCGATGGTGCGCCGCCGTATCAAACGCACCAAATAAATTCTGCGCCTTTATTCCCCGCCGAGGCGGCGGTCCCATTCCTTCCAGCTCACCTCCGTAAAGGTCGGCTTCCCGTCCGGTGCGGTGTGCGGATTCCCGCATTCCAGTAAAGTCCCCGCCAGGGCTTCCGCTTGCGCCAAATTCAAGGCGTCCCCGCTCCGGTAACTGTCCTTCACCGCCAGTTGCGCCACCGCTTCCCAAATGACCGCCCCCGCGCTTTTCCCGCGTTGCCGCAACAAGTCGATCAAATCGCGGATGAAATTTTCCGCGTCCTCCATCGCCAACCAGGCGGGGATTGTTTCGACCCGATAAAAATTGCGCCCGAAGGCCTCGATTTCAAAACCGTGTTCCCGCAGGAATTTCTGTTGGCGTTCGAGCGCTTCCGCCGCGAGGGGTTCGAGTTCCAGCGGAACCGCCAGCAGAAGACTCTGACGCGGGGCTTTGCCCGCCTCATGATCCGCTAATATCCGTTCAAAGCGCACCCGTTGATCCGCCCGTCGCAAGTCCAGCAAGACCAGCCCGCGGCGGGTCTCAAAAAGCGCCAACCGTTTCTTAAACAGACGCAGGCATTCCCAATCCTTCTGTTTCGGCGCCGCTTTTTCCGGCGCGGACGGTGCCGGGGCAAGCGTCTTTTCCGGGAGCTTCGCCACAGGCGGAGTCGGGCGTCCGGCGTCCGGCTGAGTCGCCACCGGTTTCACCGGAAGGCTCGGTTTCGGAAGCCTCGGCGCAACCTGCGGGATCGGTTTTACCTGCGGGATCAAGGCGGGTTTTGGCGCGATCGCCTTCACCCCCTCAAATTGCTCCAAGGCCTTCGTGACCGCTTCCAAGACAAAACGCCGCACCTCTCCCTCGTTGCGAAAACGCACCTCCCGTTTCGCGGGATGCACATTCACATCCACCGCCCGCGAATCGATTTCCAGAAAGAGGAAGGCGGGCGGGTAGCGGCCTTTTTGAATGCGTCCATGATAGGCGTCCAGCACCGCAAAGCCCAGGGTCCGGCTGTCCACCGGTCGGCGGTTCACCATCGTTACCAATTCCCGCCGCGTGCTCCGTCCCACTCCGGGCTTCGCGGTCAAGCCCGTCAGGTGCAGCCCTTTCTCCGCATCCTCCGCATCCACCGGAATGAGATCGTCCACCAAACGGCTACCCCAGATTTCCCCAATGCGATCCCCTAGCGTCTCGCAGGCGGGCGATTGAAACACAACCCGCCCGTTTTCGGTCAGGCGAAAGGCGAGCTTCGGGTGGGCGAGGGCGATCAGGCGGCAATTGTAGGTGATGTGCGCGGTCTCGGTGCTGGTCGCCTTTAAAAATTTGCGCCGCGCCGGTACCGCGTTGAAAAGTTGCGCCACCTCGATGACCGTCCCGACCGGCATCCCGCAATCCTTCCGGTCGAGGAGCTTCCCGCCGTTCACCGTTATCTCCGTGCCGTGTTCCGCGCCCGCCTCCCGCGTCCGTAAAACGAAGCGCGAAACCGAGGCAATCGACGGCAGGGCCTCCCCCCGAAATCCAAAACTCGCGATCGTGTCGAGGTCGGAGGTCTCCCGAATCTTACTGGTGGCGTGCCGTTCCAGCGAGAGCAGCGCCGCGTCCGGTGCCATCCCGCTACCGTTGTCCTCCACCCGAATGTAGGACTTTCCGCCTTCGCGAAATTCCACTTCCACCCGCGTCGCGCCCGCATCAATACTGTTCTCCACCAATTCCTTTACCACCGCAACGGGGCGTTCAATCACCTCGCCCGCCGCGATTTGGTTGGCAACCCGATCCGATAGTATCCGAATAGTAGACATCTTAAAGCCCTCAACTCTGCCGCTCCCGCGCCGACCTGCAATGTCAATTTCCCCTTGGGTTGACCTGCGCGCGATTTTCCAAAACCTTTGCCCTGCCCAATGCCAAACGAACTTCACACTTCCAGCAGTCTTTATTTGCGCCAACACGCCGGGAACCCGGTGCATTGGCTCCCCTGGGGCGAGGCCGCCCTCGCGCAGGCGCGCGCCGAGGACAAACCCCTCCTTGTTTCAATCGGCTACTCCGCCTGCCACTGGTGCCACGTCATGGCGCACGAATGTTTTGAGGACGATTACATCGCGGGTCTCATGAATCGCAATTTCGTCTGTGTGAAAGTCGACCGCGAGGAACGGCCCGACGTCGATCAAATCTACATGGAAGCGGTGCAAATGCTCCAGCATCAGGGCGGCTGGCCCCTCAATGTTTTTTGCCTCCCCGACGGACGTCCCTTCTTTGGAGGCACCTATTTCCCGCCTGAGGATCGCGGCAACGGGCTCATCCCCTGGCCGCAACTCCTCATGCGCATCGCGGATTTCTACAAACGTTCCAAGGACGAACTCCTCGAAAACGCCGAGTCCATCCAAAAGAACATCATGGCCGCCAATCAACAGGGCGGTTCGGAATGGAACGATGCCGTCCTTATGAAGGCGGCGCAGGGCATCTGCGGGAATCACGACGATCAATACGGCGGCTTCGGCGGCGCACCTAAATTCCCGCCCGCCATGACCCTCAATTTCATCGACAGCGTCCGCCATTTGCCCGCCCTCCGCGAGGCGGATCCGGAACTCTCTAAACGCATCGCGGAAGTCCGCGACCACACCCTCCGCGCCATGGCACACGGGGGCCTCTTCGATCAGTTCGGCGGGGGCTTCGCGCGTTACAGCGTCGATGCCCACTGGCTCATTCCGCACTTCGAGAAAATGCTCTACGACAACGCCCTCCTCATCGAGGCATACACCCGCGCCTGGGTGGACACCCAAGAACCCCTCTACGCCGCAGTGGTCACCGAAACCATTGACTGGCTGGAGCGCGAAATGTCCGCCCCCGGAGGCGGATTCTACGCCGCCCTCGATGCCGACAGCGACGGCGAGGAAGGCCGCTATTACGTCTGGGAACCGGAAGAAGTCGACTCCGTCCTCGGGCCAAGCCGTTCCCGCGAAGTCCGCGCCGCCTACAACATCACCCCCGGGGGCAACTTCGAAAACGGCACCAGCAATCCCGCCCTCGTCGAACCGGACTTCGCCCGCCGCGAGGAACTCGCCCCCGCCCGCGAAGCCCTCCGTCAACACCGCGAATCCACCCGCACCCCGCCCGGGCGCGATCCCAAAATTTCCCTCGCGTGGAACGCCCTCATGATTCGCGCCCTCGCCGAGGCCGGGTTCTATTTCAATCAAACTGCCTGGCTCCAGCGCGCCCGTGTCGCCGCCGATTTTATCTGGGACGCCCTCCGCCCGGAAGGGGAGTCCTTCCGCCTCCACTCCGTGTATTACGAAAACAGCGGCAGTTCGGTGGAAGCATTCCTACACGACTACGCCCTCGCCGCCGAAGCCTGCCTCGCGCTCGCCGCCAAAATCGACACCCTTGAACCCGGCGCCTCCGCGATATACCTCGAACGCGCCCAAGCCTGCATCGATTACGCCCTCGCCGCTTTTGCCGATTCACAAGCACCCGGTTGCTTCTTTACCGCCGAAGGCGCCGAGACCCCCGTGACCCGCCGCAAGGAATGGTTCGATAACGCCCAGCCCTCCGGCAACAGTTCCCTCCTGCACGCTTGCAGCGCCCTCCATGCCCTCACCGGAGAAGCCCGCTACGCCGAAGCCCTCCAAGCCACCCGCCCGGTCTATGCCGACTACGCCGCCCAGGTCGCCTCGGGCGTCGCCCACGGCCTCGAAGCCCTCGCCACCGAGGCCCGTGGAATCGCCCACCTCAAAGCGGGCGCCGCCGCCGATCTCAACGCCCTCCGCGCTGCCCTCCTCGAACATCCCTGGCACCGCGTCTTTATCACAGTCGGCCCCGCCCCCGATTCCGCCCTCCAACTCTGCCTCGGCACAAAATGCTTCCCGCCCGCCGAAAATCCCGCCAAAATACTCGCATCCCTTCAACACAGTTGAGCGTTGCCACCCGCCACTTCCCTGCAATTTTAAATACTATGACCGACAACCATTCACAGGCCACCTGGGGCGGACGTTTTAGCGATGGCCCGGACGCGCTCATGTTGCGCCTCGGGGAATCCGTTTCCTTTGATCACCGCCTCGCCCCCTACGACATCAAAGGCAGCCGCGCCCACGCCGCGATGCTCGCCCATGTCGGCATCCTCACCGCCGGGGAACGCGACGCCATCCACGCCGGCCTTGAAGCGATCGAGTCCGAGATCGAAGCCGGTACCTTTGAATGGGATACCGCCTTCGAGGACGTGCACATGAATATCGAGCAGGCCCTCACCGAACGCGAGCCCGCCGCCGCGAAACTCCACACCGCCCGCAGCCGCAACGACCAGGTTGCCACCGATATGCGCCTCTGGCTCAAGGATCATTGCGAAGCCCTCTACGACGCCCTTACCGAAGCAATGCGCGAACTCCACGCCTTCGCGGAGCGCACCCAGTCCGTCCTCATCCCGGGCTACACCCATTTGCAACGCGCCCAGCCCGTCCCCATGGCGCACCACCTCCTCGCCTATATGGAAATGCTCGACCGCGACCGCAACCGCCTCGCGATGGTCCATGAACAGGCAAATGTTTGCCCCCTCGGTTCCGGTGCGATCGCCGGGACCACCCTCCCGATCGACCGCGCCTTCGTCGCCCGTGAACTCGGCTTTACCGACCCCGAGGGCGAACCCCGCCTCACCGATAACAGTATGGACGCCGTCAGCGACCGCGACGCCTACCTCGATTTCGCCGCCGCCTGCAACACCATCGGGCTCCACCTCTCCCGCTTCGCCGAGGACTGCATCCTCTGGAACAGCGCCGAGTTCGGCTTCGTGCAACTCCCCGACGCCTTCACCACTGGTTCCAGCCTTATGCCTCAAAAGAAAAACCCCGACGCCTTCGAGCTCATCCGGGGCAAGGCCGCCCGCCTCAACGGCAACTTCCAAACCCTCAGCACCCTCGTCAAGGGACTCCCCCTGACCTACAACCGCGACCTCCAGGAAGACAAACCCCCCGTCTTTGATTCCGCCGATCAAACCCTCCTCATCCTAGAAGTCCTCGCCGCCTGCCTCCCCGGGATCGAACCCGTCCCCGCGAAATGCGCCGCCGCCGTCGCGGATCCCATGCTCCTCGCCACCGATGTCGTCGATTACCTCGTCCAGAAAGGCGTCGCCTTCCGCGAAGCCCATCATTGCGTCGGTGCCCTCGTCGCCCTCGCCGAAAAAGAGAACTGCCCCCTCGACGAATTACCCCACGCCAAAGTCAAACAAATCCACGAAGCCCTCGAAGCCGACTGGACTCAAGTCTTCGACCTCCACCGCGCCCTCGCCGCCCGCGAAGCCCCCGGAATGCCCGGCCCCAAATCCGTCGCCAACCAAATCAAAGACTGGGAAGAGCGGCTGTAGAAACAGAAGTCAGTTGCTTGAAAAGTCCAACGAACAATCAGGCTTTGATTTTGTTTTTTCTGAAATACACCGCGAAACCTGCAAGGGCGGCGGCGAAGAGCGCGTAGCTTTGCGGTTCTGGCAC
>JBELLU010000022.1:0-28287 GCA_042096455.1 Opitutia bacterium | reverse complement strand
CGTAGAAGCGACACTCCTGTCGCTTTCCAACCAGCGCGTGCGGCTTTAGTTGCAGCCGCAACCGCCGCCTTCACCCTCGCCGCCACCGCCGCCGCAGCAACCGCCTTCGCCGCCGCTCTGGTGGATGTGGCCGTGGGCTTTTTCTTCTTCGGTGGCTACGCGTACGCCCTGCACCGTAACGGAGAAATTCAGGTGTTGTCCGGCAAGGGGGTGGTTGCCGTCAACCGTGACTTCTTCACCCTCCACTTTTTTGATGCGAACCGCGACGGGGCCCTGTTCGGTGCTCGCCTGAAATTGCATGCCGACTTCGAGATTGTCGACCCCCTGGAAACGCTCGCGGGGAACCACTTGTTCGAGGGCGGGGTTGAATTCACCGTAACCTTCGGCAGGCTCAACGCGTACTTCGACCGATTCGCCGGCGGTTTTGCCAAGGAGGGCGTTTTCGAGACCGGGAATGATGTTGCGATGACCGTGCAGGTAATCCATGGGTTGTCCGGGCTGGGACTGGTCAATGATAGTGCCCTCATCGTTCTTGAGGGTGTAGTCGATGGAGACAACGGAGTCGGCGGCAATTTGCATGATTCGGGTGCGTTGGATGGTAATAATTAGAAGTTTGAAGGATGAAGATGGGAGGAAAGCGCGGCGGGGTCAAAAGCGAAAGCGTGTTTTTTGCGTGGTGTTTTGCGAGGGGTGGTATTGAGATGTGGTAGGATTACTTATGCCTCCGATTCAATCACCCAGCCTCAACCGGCTCCATCAACATGCCCAAAAGCGACTGGCTTTTGATCCGGGCGTGCCCCGGAGCGAGCAATTGCCCGCCTACAAACGTTTTCTGGAATTGGAAAATGAATTGTTACTGCGCGACCACCGGAAGGGTTGGTCGGGTCGCAAGATTTGTCAGGCGCGCACCGTGATGGTGGACGTGGTGATTGAAAATCTATTTTTGGCGGCCTTGAATCGTTATGCTACAGAAAAAGGCCGTTTGCCGTGTAAGATGGCAGTGCTGGCGACGGGGGGCTACGGGCGGGCGGAACTAAACCCGCACAGTGATATCGATATTATGTTTCTGTATCCCGAGCGGATCTCAAACAAGGAGCGCTTTGAGGGTTTTCAGGAAATTCTAACGGAGGAAATTTTATATCCCCTTTGGGATTTTGGCTGGAAAGTGGGGCATGCCTCGCGCAACAACCGGGAGGTATTGGCGGAGGCCCGCGCCGAGATTCAATCAAAGAATGCGGTTCTTGAATCACGCTTCATCTGCGGCTCGGAACCGCTCTACGATAAGATGCGCGCGCGTTTCATGAAATATGTACAGACGGAGAACCCGCGGGATTATATCAAGCAACGTCTGATCGATGAGAAAGCGCGGCACGGGAAGGCGGGCAACACGGCATATTTGCAGGAACCCGACGTGAAGAATGGGGTGGGCGGTTTGCGGGACTACCAGAATATTTTGTGGATGGCGCACATCAAATTTGGGTATGAGGACTTTAAGGCGATCCAGAAGGCGCGTTTATTGCGGCGGGATGAACGGCTTGCGATGGAGCGTGCCTATGATTTTCTGCTGCGGGTTAGGACCGAGCTGCACCTGCAAAACAAGCGCCCGACCGACAAGCTGCTCCTGGAGCAACAACCGCAAATTGCGGAGGGCTTAAACTACCCGCAAGAGGATATTTTTGAACGGGTGGAAGCGTTCATGATGGATTACTACCGGGCGGTGCGTACGATTTATCACACCAGTGAACTCCTGAAGGAACGCTTGGCGTTGAGTACGGGAGACCCGGACGGGGCGCGGAGTCGCTACACCTTCGGCGATGCCCTGCGGGCTCACCAAAAGGGTAGACATAAGCGTGTGGACGGCTTCATTTTGCAGGATCGGGTTTTCCGCGCGGAATCGAAAAAGGTATTTGCGGAGTCTCCGGTGCGTTTGATTCGTATCTTTCGATATATGCAACAATTCGGCGCTAAGATGGACCCGGATTTGAAATTTCTGGTATCGCGTTCGATTCCGTTAATCGACGGGAGCTTGATTCAGAGTGGTTCCGCGGCGAAGAGTTTTTGCAGTATTTTGCGCAGCGCGGGTGAGGTTTATCCGATATTGGTGGAGATGCACAATTTGGGCGTTTTGGGGCGTTACCTGCCGGAATTCGGGCAACTGACCTGTCGGGTGCAGCATGAGTTCTACCATCGTTACACTGCGGACATGCATGTGTTGCAGACCATCAAACATCTGGATCGGGTCTTTCAAAAAGTAGATGCGATAAGCGGGGCCTACGAAAAGGCGCTGCGACAAAATGACGATCCGCTCCTGCTTTATTTGATCCTGCTCCTGCACGATATTGGCAAAGCCGAGGGAATCAAAGGGCATGATGCCGCCGGCGCGCGCATTGCGCGGCCGATTCTGGATCGCTTCGGCATCGATCCTCAGCAACAGGAAGTTATTTTATTTATTATCCGCAATCATTTGGAAATGGCACGAATCTGGCAACGCTTTGACTTGGATGACCCCGAAACAACAGCCGCATTTGCCGAGAAGGTCGAAGATCCGCAGAAATTGCGCTTCCTATACGTGCATACCTATTGCGATGCACGGGGAACCGCGCCAACGCTTTGGAATGCATACAAAGACTCCATGCACCGGCAACTTTTTCGGGGAACGCTGGAAGCCTTCGAGGGTAAGAACGTCATTGAACGTAAACGAAAGGAGCGCATCGCCATGCTGCACGAGGAAATTTTGAGCCACTTGCCGGAGGGTTTGAGCGTGGAGGAGATGCAGGCACATTTCAGCCTGCTGCCGGAACGTTACTTTATCAATACGCACGCCGAGGAGATTGCGCTGCACATGCGGATGGCGCATGATTTGATGGGGCAGATCCAGAACACCGACTCGGTGGGTTCGCTCATGCCGGTAATTGATTGGCGTGATGATCCCGACCTGAGCCTGACGGTGGTCAATGTGGTTACATGGGATCGGGCGGGGCTTTTCTACAAACTGGCGGGCGCCCTCACGCTGGCGGGAGTCAATATCCTGAGCACCAAAGCAATCACCCGCAAGGATCACATCTCGATTGATACCTTCTACATCATGGACACCAGTGGCGGCCTGGTAAGCGACCGGGGTGCGCTGGAGGTCTTCCGGCGGCATTTGCACGAGGCCTTGGTGGAGGGTAAGCGTTTGCAGCACGCCATTGATTTAAAAGAAGCGGAGGTGCAAAAAGCGAAGGCACAGCAGAACCGCGATCTTTTGCCGGCGCCCTTCCCGCCGCGGGTGGATGTCTATCATGAACTCTCGCTCAAGCGCACCATTATTGAAGTGCAGGCCGCGGACCGACTCGGTCTGCTGTATCGTTTGGCGCGGCTGATCCACAGCAAGGGTTTTGATATAACCTTCGCGCGTATTGCGACCGAACGGGGGGTTGCGATGGATACATTCTATATCGAGCATCGCAAAGATGCGGAACAGGTGGATTCGGACAACCTCCTCGACCTGCGCGAGGAATTGGAGGCGATCACGCGGGGCGATCACGCCAGATAACGGCTTGCGCCGTCGGCTGAAAGCTGACACTAAACCTGCAATATGGCAAGCGAGAGCGAAAGCCGGGCCCTTGATTCCCTTTACCGCATCAGCACTTTGGTCTCCAGCACGGAAGACCCAAGGGAAGCTTTGCGCCTCATCATGAGTGAGATCGTGCGGGTATTGGAGCCGAGCGGGGTCAGTATTTGCCTGATGAACCGTGACACGCAACGCCTGGAATTGGAGGTCGCGCATGGTTTCCCGGATGATTGGAATAATCTGGCGCTGGAACTGGGTCAGGGAATAACGGGCTGGGTGGCGCTGCACGGAGTCGCCAAGGTGGTGCAGGATGTTAGCAAGGAACCGCTCTATATTACGGTGCGTCCGGAGATCCGTTCGGAAATGGCGGTTCCGATGGAAGACGGGGGAACCGTCATCGGCGTGGTGGTGGTGGACAGCGACAAGGTGAATGCCTTCGATGGTTCGGCGCTGAAGATTTTGAGCCTATTGACGTCAGAGGCGAGCCGGGTAGTGGGCCGCTTGTGGTTGATTCGGCAACTGCGCACGAAGGCAAACCAACTGCAATCACTGGTCAATCTGGGGGGTCGGATCGCGGGACAGATGGATTTGGGTCGAATTCTGCGCAGTTTGGCAATTCAGGGCCGGCAGATTTTGGATTGCCACAGTTGCGGGGTTTTTTGGCTGAGCGCGGATGGTAAATTTTTGGAGATGCGCGAAATTGCGGGTCGCTCGGGGCCGATGGAATACGGTGAGCCGGTCGCGTTGGTGGACAGCGCGATGGGATCGGCGGTCAGGCGGCGCAAACTATCCGAAGTGGGAAATATTTCTTATGCGGAGGAGAGTGACTTTTTGAAGGTCATTCAACGCGAGGGCTTGGTCTCGATGCTGGCGGCACCCCTGATTTTTGATGACGAGGTCAAGGGGGTGATTGCCGCCTTTACGGATGAACCGCACCGCTTCAACAATGATGAACGCAAGGCATTCAGCACCCTCGCAGCCCTGGGGGCGATCGTTTGCCAGAATGCGGAACTATACGCGCGTATTTTTAAAACCGAGGATTCCCTGCGGCGGAATGAAAAGCTGACGACCCTTGGGATGTTGACGGCAGAAATTGCCCATGAGATCCGCAACCCGCTCACCGTAATAAAGCTACTTTTTGATTCGCTGGACCTGCATTTTGAGGCGGGTGACGAGCGGGAACGGGATGTCGCCTTGATTCGCGAGAAGTTCGGGCAATTGGAGGTTATCGTGGAGCGGGTGCTGGGCTTCGGTCGAATGCGCGAAGGTTTGAATGGAAATTATAACCTGAATCAGTTGACCGAAGAAACTTTACAACTGGTGCGCCTGAAGATGGAACAAATGCGCATCGAGGTTGACTACGAGCCCTGCACGGAAGCGCTCATCATCACAGTGAATAAAGGACAAATACAACAGGTGGTACTGAATTTGATTTTAAACGCCGTCGCGGTGATGCCAGGGGGTGGACGGATTTCAATCGGCACGAGTCGCGAGGGGAACCAGGCGCTCTTTAAAATAATGGACAACGGGCCGGGTATGCCGCCGGAGGCGCAAGAAAAGATCTTTGAATCCTTCCTAACCCATCGCGCCGAGGGAACGGGCCTGGGGCTTTCAATCAGTAAGCAAATTTTACGCGCTCACCGTGGTGATATCAATTTGCTGGAGTCCTCTTCCAGTGGAACCACCTTTTCGTTTCATCTACCGCTGAATTGATGACTGCCTTAATTTCAGCCAAGACCCGGGATTACATTTGGCCGGTCTTATTGATGGGTATCGTCCATGCCCTCTCTTCGACATCGGAGCTCGCCACCCCGGATTTAAGCTTCGCTATTTCGCCGGACAAGATCGGCCATTTTCTTGTTTTTGGACTGATTGCAACCAGCATTCTACGCATCCCGTATTTTTCAAAGCGCGGGATGATCGGTTGGTTATCTGCCGCGCTCTTGGTGATGTGCTACGGAGGGCTGGACGAGTGGCGTCAATCGATGACGCCGGGGCGCGCGGTAGAATTCGCCGATTGGTTGGCTGACTGTGCAGGTGCCTTGGTCGCCACTTCGGTGTATTATTACTGGCCCCGGTATCGCAACTTCCTTGAATACCGCTTTGAAAAAAGCCTGCGGTTTAGTTCAAGCGAAGCGGCATGATGACACAAATGAAGTTGTCGAGTGTCTTGAACAAACCGGGGCTCATCTCGTCCTTAAATTCAAAGAAGACTTCGTCTTTGGTCAGGGCTTTGAGCGGCTCCATGAGGAATTGCGGATTGAAGGCGACCTGTACTTCGGGGCCATCGTAGGCAATCGCCATCGATTCGTGGGATTCTCCGTATTCACTGGAAGAGCCTGAAATTTCAAGGAGGTTCTTGCTGACCTTAAGGCGCACAGAATTGCTTTTGTCCGAAGTAACCAGGGCGGCACGGTGGACACATTCGAGCATGAGCTCACGTTCCACTTTCACGCGGTGTTCGGTTTCTTTTGGAATGACCTGTCGGTAGTTGGGATATTTGCCCTCTACAATTTTAGAAACGAGGTAGAGTTCATCCACCAGACCGGAATCGTCGGCATCAATTGCGATTTCAAAGGCAACCTGGCGATCGTTGAAGGCGATTTTAACTTTTTCGCCTTTGCCAAGGAGTCGCTCGAGTTCGGCAACGGTTTTGGCGGGTAGGATGAGGCTCCCGGTGTTGTCCTCACTGATCTCGGTTTCCAAGGCGGTGAGCGCGAGGCGGCGGCCGTCGGTTGCAACGAGGGTTAGTTTCTCGTCGGCAAAACTGAAATAAACCCCGTTGAGGATATAACGGTTCTCGTCGGTGGACTGACCGTAGGAAACGCTTTTGAGCATTCCGACAATGTCTTCCTGGCTGAGCTCAAAGACATGGCGGTTTTCGAAGGTGGGGAGCGGTGGAAATTCCTCGATGCTGATTCCCATGATACGGAAGAGGGAACCGCCGGAGGTAATTTTCGCCTGATTGTTGTTGCCGGTTTCAATGAAAATATCGCTTTGTGGCAGTTCGCGGACGATGGTGGCGAGTTTGCGGACGGGGAGCGTGATACCACCGGGTTCTTCGACTTCAGCTTTGATGCGGCACCGGATCCCAAGATCCAGATTGGTGGTTGTGAGGGAAATGTGCCCGTCGCTGGCTTCGATGAGAACATTGCTCAGGATTGGCATGGTTGAACGGGTCGCAACGACATTGAGCACCTGTTGGAGTCCGTTGCTGAAGTGGTCCTGATTGATCTTGAATTTCATACTACTTATTTCGGGGGAATTTAACTTGCTGGCAACTATTATATATTAGTCTATTTTTAATTTATATATACCTTCATAGTATTATGTAGTGTGAAGGGTAAGAAAAACGCAGCAACTGCTTTGTCGCAAGTAGGATAGAGAAAAAAGTTTCGGTGAATAAAGCTGGAATTGGGGGTTCAGGAAAGTGAAGGATGTGAAAAAGTTTTTTGAATTAACGGCTTACTAACAGGCTATGACATGTTTTTGGACAGCTGCGGTGTAAAACTGAGCATATCAACTGCGCTTCAAGCGTTTACGATAAAAATAGCGCGCGGGGCCATAGGAAATATAGCCGAGAAAAAGGAGTGCGAAAAAGAACTCACGGAAGGTGAAGGCGACTCCTACCGCAATGACGATAATGATGAAGGTATGGAAAGGGGTGCGGGTTTGCCAGGTGACGGTTTTGAAACTGGGATAGGCGATGTTACTGACCATTAATATCGAGATTGCGAGGAGGAGCGGTGGGAGCAGCAAGGCCCAGCCGCGCATATCGAAGGTATTGAGCACCAGCACAAGCGAGGCGATCATGCCCGCCGCCGCTGGAACAGGCAGGCCGATGAAGTCCTTGCTTTCAAGGAGTGCTTTGGGCGGTTCCAGCAGCGGGTGCGTGAGCACGTTGAAACGCGCCAGACGAATCCCGGCACAAAGGAGGTAGACAAAGGCAATCAGCCATCCGGTTTGTAGGAAAAAGGGGTATTTCTCGGTCGGAGCGAGAATCAGGAAGAGGGTCATGAGCGCCGGAGCCACGCCAAAGGAAACAACATCGGCAATGGAATCGAATTCTTTACCAAAGAGGGATTCGCGGTTGCCGATGCGGGCAACGCGGCCATCGAGGGCATCACAGATGATGGCGAGCAAGATGAACCAAACCGCTTGTGAAAAATGCTGCGCCACGAGGTCGGCTTCCGTGGTATTGTTTGCCTGAATACAGCGCAGGATCGCGAGGAAGCCAAAAAAGAGATTGCCCGCAGTAAGGCTGTTGGGAAGCAGGTAGATGCGGCTGGCTTCGGTGGCGTCCTCCGGGGTTGGAGGTGGAGTATATGTTTCTGGGGGCATCAATCGGTATGATCTTCACGGTGCCGGAGACTCTCAATGTATTTCCAGAAGGAGTCTTCCTGTTCAATTAAGAATTCCTCGGTTACGGGTAGTTTCGTGCGAAAAATGAAATCGGCGAAGGTATTGCGGTGCAGAATGTAGTGAGCCAGGAGGGCATCCCCCTGCCGCTCAAAGTAGATGCGGAAATCGCCCGCCCGCACCCGGTAAAAGGTTTTTCCGGCGCGATGAAAGCGCCCGATCTGCTCCCCGGGATGTTCCAATTGCTCATTGTTGAGGGAACTGACGACCTCGACCACCTCCATTTGGGATCGGGTGTCGAGCTTGTTGAGCTCCTGCATGCTTTGCTCGCTGAAATTTAATTGAAACATCTGGTGTAATTTAAAGCGGATTGAATAACGCATTTATTGATGATGCCTGTGTGCGGGCGGTGCAATCGCAGAATACGGAAAGGCTGCCAGCAAAAGTTGACCCGCAGCGAGCAATCAACATTTTAATAGCCATGCCCGAAACTTCTTCAAAAAAGCTGACTCCATCAGCGCCCTGGCTGCTTTTGTGTTTTGACCACAACTACCGATTGCTGCTCCGGCGCGACGCGGAGGGTCTGTTACAGGTGGCAGACGCGGGGAACTCCGGTGAATCAACGCCGGAATCCGGGCACTACATAACCAAGGTGCTCACCGCGACCGGCGAGAAGGACTTGTATTGTCAGGTTGAGGCAGGCGTTGCTTCCAGTGACGAGGCACTGAGTCTGGGTGAGCTGGAGAACGCGGTGGAGGCCGGTCGTGAGATCTTAAGCGATACGCTGGCGAGTGCGCTGGAGGCGTTAAATCCATACCTTGCCCGCCTGCCCTACCTGGATCTCGGCAAGAATGAATACATCTACCGTTTTCGCACCTCGAAGGAGCGGAACCGCGGGATTTACATCGATGCTAAATCGGAGGCGTTATACCAAAGCCAATTGTGCGCAGCAATCAAGGCGGCTCGGCGCGCCAAGGAAAAAACCTCCGGCCCTCCGGCAGTGCTGGACTTCGGTCCGGTGCGCTATGTGATACCCAGCCATTTCGGATTTTGCCTCGGGGTGCAAAACGCAATTGAACGCGCATACGAGGCGGTTGCCGCCAATCCAGGACGGCGCGTCTTCATGCTCAGCGAATTGATCCACAATCCTTTCGTTAATGCGGACCTGCTCGCGCGCGGACTGCGTTACCTCCAAACCGACAAGGGCCTGCCGCTGACCGCCACCGGTGATCCTGCCAACGGACCGCACGATTCCGCCGCTTTGTGGAATCAGCTGCAATCCGAAGATATTGTTATCATTCCGGCATTTGGCGCGACCAACGAGGACAAAGCCCGCCTGATCCGGAAGGGCATTGCGATACGCGAGCACGACGCAACCTGCATGCTTGTGGAAAAAGTGTGGAAATCTGCCCGGCGCTATGCAAATGAGGGTTACACGGTGGTCATCCATGGTAAATCCGAGCATGAAGAGACCAAAGCGACATTTTCGAACAGCTCCGCGCACGGCCCCGCGCTGATGATTCGAAACCGTCAACACGCTGAGATTTTGGGTGATATAATTATGGCGGAAGGCCCTGAAAGGACCGATCGTTTTAAGCAGGCTTTTGAGGGGCTCTATTCCGCAGGATTCGATGCCGAGCGCGACCTCAAGCGAATTGCGGTGGTCAACCAGACAACCCTGTTGCGGAATGAAACCCTTGAAATCATTGAGTATTTGAAGGGCGTGATGGCGGAGAAATATGGGCGTGAAGCCGCGAAAGAACACATTTGGTCGCAGGGCAAGGGAGACACCCTCTGTTATGCCACGCAGGTGAATCAAGACGCGCTCCACAAGGCGCTGGAATATCCAATCGATGCGGCGCTGGTGGTCGGCGGCAAAAACAGTTCAAATACCTATCAGCTCTATCGGGTCTGCGACAAAGCCATCGGAGAACGCGCCCATTACATCCAGTCGGAGGCAAATCTGATTTCAGGCGATTCAGTGAGGCACTATATTTTTTCATCGCCTTCAAAAACCAATGATTTGAAACCCGAAGTGCAGCGCGAGTTTCACTTGGAGGCGGAGCGGGAGCGGGAACCGAGGCAAATACTCTTGACGGGTGGCGCCTCGTGCCCCGACGGCATCATTCAACAGGTTATCAACCGTATAAACAGTTTTTTCCCGGCGGAATCCCTGCGCAGCCCGGAGGCGGTCCTGGCGGATTTTGAAGCGACCGCTTAAGCGGAGAGGCCCGCGAGTTCCAGTTCTCCAAAAAGGGTACTGTTGGTGGCGCGATCAATGCGGACCGGAAGGAGTTGACCCACCAGGCGCGGGCTGGCCTTGACGATGACCTTACGGTGTCCGCGCGTGCGGCCCATGAACATGGACTCGCCCTTCTTCGCGGGGCCTTCAAAGAGCACCTCTTCGACCGTGCCCACCAGGGATTCATTGCGTTCCAGCGAATGTCGGGCGAGGATATCGAGGAGGATTTGATTGCGCGATTCCTTGACGGAAGTGGGAACGGGGTCGCCGAGCGGCTCCGCGGTCGTTCCGGGGCGCACGCTGTATTTAAAGAGATAAGCCATGTCGAAGCGCAGCGTTTCAAAGATCTGGCGGGTCAATTCGAAATCCGCATCGGTTTCGCCGGGAAACCCGACGATCACATCGGTAGAAATATAGATGTCCGGGCGCAGGGCGCGCAGTTTCCCGATGATCTCACAGAATTTTTCAATTGTATAGGGGCGGCGCATCGCCTTCAGGATGGTATTGCTCCCGCTTTGCATGGGGAAATGCAGGTATTCGCACAATTTGGGCAGGCGTCCGTAGCACTCGATGAGATCGTCCTTAAACCCGACCGGGTGCGGACTGGTAAAGCGGATGCGCTCGATGCCCTCAACGGCGTGGACTTTCTCCAGCAATTGCACAAAGGGGCTCTTTTTATCGACAAAGGGAAACTCCCGGATGCCGTATTGGTTTACGATTTGTCCGAGCAGGGTCACCTCGCGTGTGCCCTTCGCGGCGAGTTCGGTAACCTCCTCTACAATCGCTTCCATCGGGCGCGCGCGTTCCGCCCCGCGGGTTTTTGGAACGATGCAATACGAACACTTCATATTGCAGCCCTGCATGATGCTCACGAAGGCGGTCACCTGCTCGCCCTCCACGTGGGAGCGAATCGTATTTTGCGATCCGTCTTCCTCCTCGAGATCCACAATGCTCTGCGGGCGTGGCCCCTCCCCCTGCAGGCTTGCAATCATATTGCTCAAATGATCGGGAACCCGGTGAAATTTCTGGGTGCCCACCACGAGGTCGAGGTCCGGCAGGCGGTCGAGCAGGTCGCGACCCCGATTTTGCGCCATGCAGCCCATAATCCCCACCAAGAGATTCGGGTTGCGTTTCTTGCGGGCGGTCAAATGACCCGCCTTGCCAATCGCTTTTTGCTCCGCCTGTTCACGGACGCTGCAAGTGTTGAGCAGAATGACGTCGGCCTCGGCCTCATCTGCAACCATGGTATAGCCCTTCCCCCGCAGCATGGCGGCGACCGCCTCCGAATCGCGCTCATTCATTTGGCAGCCGTAGGTCTTGATGTATACCCGGTTCATGAACGCGCTAGATTGTTTTTCGGCGGGCTATTTGTAAACGCAGAATTCAGATCAAAAACCACTTAACTTATTCATTGCAAACCCCAGTAAAAAATGCGGTTATTAAATAATATTTAAAAAATCAAATCCGATCACCATCAGTTGCGTATGCTCAGCGTAGGAGAACCATTTCCCAAATTCAAAGCCCAAGCCTGCAATGGATTGAGCGAGAATGATATAACCACCCTTTCCGCGGACGATTTTCAAGGGAAGTGGCAGGTTTATTTCTTTTATCCAAAAGACTTCACCTTCGTCTGTCCCACCGAGATTGCCGCCTTCAACGCCGCGCTGCCTGAATTTTCGGAATGCGACGCGGTCGTGATCGGCGGGAGCACCGACAATGAATATTGCCACCTCGCCTGGCGACAGTCCCACAAGGATTTGCGGGAAATCGGCTTCCCCCTGATCGCCGCCGGTCAACTCGCGCAGGAGCTCGGAATCCTCGACCCGCGTGAAAATGTCTGCCAGCGCGCGACTTTCATCGTCGATCCCGAAGGCGTGGTGCAATACGCAGGCTGCCACAATTTGGAAGTGGGCCGGAGCGTTGCGGAAATCCTGCGCGTTTTGGATGCCCTGCAGTCGGACGAATTGTGCCCCTGCAACTGGGAAAAAGGCGAGCCGACCCTCACGCGTTGAAGCAGACCGCGTGCGCGGGTCTTTTTGCTTTGACAATCCGTGTAAAGGCGGAGCTTTTTCCCGCATGGCCTTTACGGAATTATCGGTCTTTGTCTATGGAACGCTCAAGCCGGGCGGCTGCTACTGGGAGCGTTTCTGTGAGGGCAAAGTGCAGCGCACCACCCCCGCCCGCATCCGTGGACAGCTCTACGATTTGGGCTGTGGTTATCCGGGCGCAGTATTCAATGAAGCGGGCTGGATCGAGGGCTGTGTGCACGAATTCATTCAGGCGGCGGATTTTGCCGCAGTCGATGAACTGGAGGGCTTTGTCAAAGGTCGTTCCCGCGCTATCAACGAATACGAAAGGTGCAAAGTCCCCTGCTTTTCTTTAGAGGGCGAGCCGCTGGGTCAGGTATGGGCCTATGAGGTTAACCCGCACGTGCTCGCGGGGTGCGATGCGCAACTCCTTCCAAGTGGCTGCTGGATCGTTTGATCCCTACTCGCCCGCGGTTGCCTTGGGTGTGAGGGTATCGACCAACTCGCGGAGCGAATGCGCCAGCGGAGCGCCGCTATCGCCGAGTCGCGTCGGGCAATGATGCCCGTGCGTCATCAATACGCAGTCGCAACCAATCGCCTCTGCCACCTCGAGGTCATGCAGGGTGTCCCCGACCAAAACAACTGCTTCCGGGGGCCATTCAAGTTGAGCCATCCAGGCGCGCCCCCGCTCGACCTTGCCGAGGGCATGAATATTGTCAGTCCCGATAACGCCCTTGAAATGGGAACCGATTCCGTAATGCGCAACGCCACGCTCCAAAGTGCATTGCTCGGCAGCCGAGAGGATCGAATGGCTCAGGCCGCCCGCGCTGAGCGCTTGCAAGACCGCCTCCGCGTCGGGGTGCAGACTACATTCCGTCAACCAGCGTGCTTCGTAGGCATCAATAAACGCCCGGCTCACGCTCTCGAAACTGTCTACATCCACATCAAAACCGAGGTAATCGTAGAAATGAATGACCGGGAAGCCGAATTGTTTCCGGTATTCATCCGGTCCGATTGCGGCACGTCCCCGCTCCGCCAAAAGCGCGTTCAAGACCTCCACGCATAGCCTGGTGTCATTCAGGAGGGTGCCATTCCAGTCCCAGATGATATGTTGGTAGCGCTTGTTCATTAGCCTAAGAAGTCCTCACTGCACGCAAGCCGCAAGCCTAAGTGAGCGAATCTTCCCAGAGCAGCTCGCCCCAAGTCCTGCGTCCCGCTTCCAATTCAAGCAAAGTCTCCTTGAGCGCCCTGCCCCAGCGATAGCCCCCGACTTGACCGTCGGCGCGCACAATCCGGTGGCAAGGGATTAGAAGCGCGATGGGGTTGGCGGCGACCGCCGAGGCCACCGCTCGAACCGCCCGCGGGCGCCCCAGCATTCCTGCTAGCGCCCCATACGAGATGCGCTTCCCCCACCCCACCTCGAGCAAACCGCGCCAAACCGTGCGCTGAAAAGCGGTCCCGTCCGGCGCAAGGAGCTCCCATTGTGCCGATGGTTTTGCCGCTTCAAATAAACTCAACCATTCAAACCATGCCGCGATCCGGTCCCCATTTTCCGGCGCGATGCTTAAAACGGACCGTTCGAGGCTCAGGCGTTGAAGGCGTCCGCTTGTGAATTCCACGCAGATTTGCCCGCCTTTTGCCCCTATTTTATGAGGAAAGCGTAAGACTTGCTCCATATTTGGAAAACTAGTGAACAAATTATCATTTGTGCTTGCCATTATGAATTCCTTTTACAAGCTTCGTTGCAATTTAAATTTTTAATCCCAAATTATTGAAGTATGCCCGCTAAAACACAAATCAAGAAAACTGAACGCACCCCCGAAAAAGACCGCAAGAACCTCGACCTTGCGATTTCGGGCATCAATAAACAATTCGGCCCCGGCGCCCTCATGCGTCTCGGCGAAGCCGTCCAAATGAAAGTCGACGTCATTTCGACCGGCTCCATTGCGATCGACCTCACCCTCGGCATTGGCGGCCTGCCCCGCGGGCGCATCTGTGAAATCTACGGCCCCGAAAGTTCCGGTAAGACCACCTTCTGTCTCAGCGCCATAGCCCAGGCCCAAAAACTCGGGGGCAATGCCGTCTTTATCGACGTCGAGCACGCGCTCGACCCGCGCTACGCCAAGGTCGTGGGGGTCGATCTCGAAAACCTCATGGTTTCGCAGCCCGAAAGCGGGGAAGACGCCCTCAATATCACCGAAACCCTCATTCGCTCCGGCGCAGTAGATATTATCGTAGTCGACTCCGTCGCCGCCCTCGTTTCAAAAAACGAGCTGGATGGGCAAATGGGCGACACCACTGTCGGGCTTCAGGCTCGCATGATGAGCCAGGCGATGCGCCGTCTTGCCGGGGCGATCAACAAATCCAATTGCGTGGTGCTTTTTACCAACCAAATACGCGAAAAGATTGGAGTCATGTTCGGGAGCCCGGAAACGCAGCCCGGCGGGCGGGCGCTCAAATTCTTCTCCTCCGTGCGTATGGATATTCGCCGGATTGGTCAGATAAAGGAATCTTCCGGCAAGGTCGTGGGGAATCGCACCCGCCTGAAAGTCGTTAAAAACAAGGTCGCCCCACCCTTCACCGACTGCGAATTCGACATTATGTACAACGAGGGGATCTCGCACTCGGGCTCCTTGATTGATCTGGGCGTCGAACATAAGTTGTTGGAGAAGAAGGGGTCATGGATCGCCTACAAGGGGGAAATGGTCGGTCAGGGCCGCGAAGCCGCCAAGCAGCATTTGATTGATAATCCCGACGTCGCCGATGAACTGACCCAATTGATCATGGAAAAGGTTCAGCCGAAGGGCGGCGAGTCCCTGACCGGTGACAAAGAGCCCTCCCCCGAGATCGAAGAAGCTTAAAAAACAAGGAGCGCTCCCCTGCCCCATCGGTCCTTCGCTGGAGGCTTGACCTGCGCCACCTTTCGGGGATGGTTGCAATTTGCCATGCCTGCCACTGATACGATCGTTGCACTTTCTACACCTGCAGGCGAATCGGCGGTAGCCTTGATTCGCCTGAGCGGGCCGGATTGCGTGGAACTGGGTCCCGCCCTTCTGGGCAGGAATGATCCCCTTGAGCCCAGACGTGCCTATTATGGGCAGTATCACAAACAAAACGGCGAAACCGTCGACAGCTGCCTGCTGACATACTTCGCCGAGGGCCATTCCTTTACCGGCGCTGCGATGCTGGAGATCGCCCCGCATGGAAATCCCCTTATCATTCAGCTGATCCTCGAAGATCTCCTCGCTCGCGGCTGCCGCGCCGCCGATCCGGGCGAATTCACCCGCACTGCATTTTTGAACGGGCGTATGGATCTTACTCAAGCTGAAGCAGTTGCAGATTTAATCCACGCCCGATCAGAGCGCAGTCTTGAGCTTGCGCGTCGCCAACTACACGGGTCGGTCGGACGTAAAATGAGTGCCCTCACCGACCGGTTGCTTCAGATAATGGCGCATTTGGAAGCCTATATTGACTTCCCGGAAGAGGATTTACCTCCTGTAGACGAGGCGGGCCCCGCTCTGGACCTCAAACGCCTGATACAGGAATTGGAGGCTTTGATAGAAACACGACAATACGCTGCCCTCCTGCATGAAGGCGTAAAAACCCTCATCGTGGGTGAGCCCAATGTCGGTAAAAGTAGCCTGATCAATGCCCTTGTCGGCACCGAGCGCGCGATTGTGAGCGACCGGCCCGGCACGACCCGCGATTATTTATCCGCCTTCATTATGGTGGGCACATGGCGTATCGAGATTTTGGATACAGCAGGATTCCACACGGGCGCAGAAGATTTGGAAAGCATTGGTATAGAACGGACTATGGAACAGGCCGAAACTGCGGACTTCTTTTTGCTGGTCCTTGATTCGACCGCGCCCTCCCCTGCCCTGCCCCCGGAATTGCTCGAAAAATTAACACCTGAAAATACCCTGATCTTGGAAAATAAAACAGATTTGCCAGAGAGCCAGACCTGTACCTCCTTCCGGCCGGATTTAAAGCATTGTCGTATTGCGGCAAAGCACGGAACGGGCTTGTCCGAGTTAAAGGCGGCATGGGTGGCGGCGCTGGATGCGCAAACCGCTCCCCTACAGGCGGTGGATGGCTTGGTGCTGAACGCCCGTCATGCCGCAGCATTGACAATTGCGGTTAAGGCGCTGGAGGAAGCATTGCAGAAAATGAAGGATGCAGAATTGTCGGAATTGATCGCGGCGGATTTGCGGCAGGCAGTCGATGCTTTGGGTGATGTGGTCGGTCGGGTTGACAATGAGCGCATGCTCGATCGTCTGTTTAAAGATTTTTGTATTGGAAAATGAGTGGCGGCTTAAAACACGGACCGGATCAAGTATACGATGTGATCGTATGCGGAGCCGGGCATGCCGGCTGCGAGGCGGCGCTGGCCGCAGCAAGACTCGGTGCCGACACGCTCGTGCTCACCGGAAATCTCGATACGATCGCGCAAATGAGCTGTAATCCCGCGATTGGTGGTCAAGCCAAAGGTCACATGGTGCGTGAAATTGACGCGCTGGGCGGCGCGATGGCCGTTAATACCGACACAACTGCAATCCAGTTTAGACTTTTAAATGCCTCCAAGGGACCGGCGGTCCAGGCACCCCGTGCGCAATGCGATAAAAAAGCCTACCAGTATCGCATGAAGCATGTCTTGGAACTGCAGGACAACTTGGATATTTTTCAGGCGATGGTTCAGGGTCTGATTTACAAGGATGGTCGGGTTATCGGAGTTCGGACAAATCTTGAGGTCGAGTTTTACGCCAAAACCGTCATTGTGACCACCGGAACCTTTCTGCGCGGTCTCATGCATGTGGGACAGAATAAGAACGAAGGCGGGCGCATGGGTGATTTTTCGGTGCAGGGTCTGTCCGGTTCCTTTTTGGAGGCGGGTATTGAACTCGAACGATTGAAAACCGGCACGCCGGCGCGTATTTTAGGGTCCAGTATCAATTTCAGCGCCTTGGAAGAACAAAAAGGCGACCCCGAGCCGACCCTTTTTGGTTTTTACGACACCCGCGAAGAAAAGGATTTGTTCCACGTGGAACATCCGGGTCAGCGCAAATTGGGGTGGACCCCGGGAAAGGATCAGGTTTCGTGCTGGATGACCTACACGAGCGCCGCCACAAGGGAGATCGTGGATGCAAATCTACACCTGTCGCCGATGTATTCGGGGGTAATTGAGAGTAGGGGACCGCGCTACTGTCCGAGTATTGAAGACAAGTTCGTGCGTTTCGCGGATAAGGATCGGCACTTGTTGTTTCTCGAACCGGAAGGGCGTAATACCGACGAATGGTATATCAACGGGATGTCCACGAGTTTGCCCTTTGAGGTGCAGCTTAAAATGCTCCAGAGCGTTCCTGGTCTGGAAGCGGTACACATGCTGCGACCGGCTTACGCGGTGGAATACGACTTTGCGCCACCCACACAACTGCATGCCACTCTGGAGTCCAAGATGGTCGAGTCCTTGTTTTTCGCGGGTCAGATAAACGGCACATCGGGTTATGAGGAAGCGGCGGGGCAGGGACTGGTCGCGGGGGTCAACGCGGTGCAAAAAATACGGGGTGGGGCGCCCTTGGTTTTGCAGCGCCACGAGGCCTATTTGGGAGTGCTGATCGATGACCTCGTGACCAAAGGCACGCAGGAGCCTTATCGGATGTTCTCGAGTCGCGCCGAGCATCGTTTGTTGTTCAACCACGGCAGTGCGGAATTGCGTCTGAAGAAGCATGCAGAAAGTTTGCAAATTCTTAATAAAGAACGGATTGCGAAGATTAAAGACAAGTCGGGGCGCATTGACACATGGGTGGAGACCCTCGAGCGCGAGCGGGTAGGGGGGCAGTTGCTTGCGGACGCCGTGCGGCGGGACCGTACCCAGGCTGCCTTTCCGGAGGCTTTGATGCGGGAATCGACGGCGGTGCGGGAGGAGGTCTTCTATCGGGTGGCTTTTCGCGGATATTTGGAGCGTGAGGCGAAACAGATCGAGAAATTGCGACACATTGACAAAGTGCGCATCCCGGAAGATTTTGACTATCGAGCGGTGCGTGGGCTTCGCAATGAGAGCGCCGAAAAGCTGGCCGCCATTCAGCCGCGCACCCTCGGGCAGGCGAGCCGCATCAGCGGTGTAAATCCTGCCGATATTAGCATTTTGATGGTTTATTTGGAGAGTCGCTGAAATGCTGGCGAAAGGTTTCAGCGGCGTTACGCTTAAGTGTCGCCCGTGTTAATTTTAAAAATTGTCAAATGTAACATAATAAGTCGTTGATACAAATAAACTTGCAACTCCACGTCGCAGGAGATGCAATATGGGTTGCTTGGCTTTCTGCTGGCAAAGGATGAAATTTTGATACTAGATTCCCATTAATCCCTATGAATGCTCAACGAACACATCGAATTCTGGTTGTGGATGACGAACCCGATGTCACCGAATTGCTTAAGTACAAGCTGGAGCAAGAGGGGTATTCCTGCGAGGTATTGAACGACCCCTTGCTCTTTGTGGGGCGGGCGCGGGATTTTAATCCGGATTTGCTCATTTTTGATATCATGATGCCGGAGCTGAGCGGTCTGCAACTCTGCCGCATCGTGCGCTCGGATCCCACCATGAAGCATATACCCATTATTTTCCTCACGGCGCGGGGCGAAACGGAGGATCGGGTTAAGGGTTTGGAAACCGGCGCGGATGACTATATCTCCAAGCCGTTCAATACCAAGGAGTTGTTGTTGAGAATTAAGAATATCCTCAATCGGGGCACGGCTGCTCCTTCCTCGGAGTCACAGAGCCGCATAGAGATCGGAGGGGTTATCATCGATTCCGAACTGCATCAGCTCACGGTGGATGGCCAGCCGGTGGTATTGACTGCAACCGAATTTCGCCTTTTGAAGCTGTTGATGGAGCGAAAAGGGCGGGTGCAATCCCGTGACAATCTCTTGGTCAATGTTTGGCATTACGATACCGACATCGAAACACGAACCGTCGACACACACGTGCGCCGCGTTCGGGAAAAGTTGGGTCCATATGCCAATATGATTGAGACGGTGCGCGGGGTAGGCTATCGAGCTATTAGTATTTAAATGGCTTTATTTTTCTCAATCTTGTGTGCGGGTCTGATCATCGCACTCTTGGTGATTGCTTCAGGAACCCGACGCCTCGTGAAGCATCTGGAGGCATCAATGACTGCGGAGCGGCGCTTGCTTTACGACCGCTCCAGTTGGTGGTTTAAGCTCTTGGGTCTGGAGGCCTTGGTTCATGCAAGCAATAAGCTCATGGACAATTACAGTTCCCATGCCCTGGAAAAGTCCGGCAGGTTCAGTCAGGTAGAAGCGACTTTAGGCGCGATTCAAGAGGCGGTTCTAATCTTTGATTCGGGCCGGCGCATCGAATTTGCGAATGAAGCGGCGCAGCGACTCTTCCCGCACGGAGGCGCGATGAAGGGCGCGCGACTCGAATCCATCCTGCGATCCAGCAGCCTCTTGGAATTCTTGGATGCCTTCCGCGAAAATAAGAATACCAAGCGTAATCAGATCAGTTTGGAGTGGCGCGGGGAGTTGCTCTGGTTTGAGGCATCCTGTACCGAGGTATTCGGTTTGTCGGGTGCGGAGTCCGCTTCGACCTTATTAGTGCTGCACGATGTCACTCGATTGAAGGGGCTTGAGGTGGTGCGGCGGGAATTTGTTGCCAATGTTTCGCACGAATTGCGCACCCCGCTTACCATTATAAAAGGCTTTGCGGAAACCCTCGTGGAGGATGACGATGCCCTTGCCCCCGATGCCCGGCAGCGCTTTCTCAATAAAATCATGAACAACGCGCAACGTCTGCATGTTCTGGTGGAAGACTTGCTGACCTTGTCGCGGCTCGAGTCCCGGCCGGATCAGTTTGACTACGTCGAGGCTTCCATTGAGACGCTTTTCAAGGAGACCGTTGAAAACAACCAGAGCCGGCTCAAGCCCGAGGGGCAGGCAATCCTCCTTGAGTTGGATTCCCAGATCGCGCCCTTTGCCTTTGACCCTTACCGCATCAATCAAGTGGTCGATAATCTGGTGGAAAATGCCTTTCGGTATGCCCCGGACTTTACCCGTTTGATTTTGCGTGCCCGTTTGGATGCCAAGCAGGAATTTGTCGAGTGCAGCGTGGTGGACGACGGTCCGGGGATATCGGAGAAAGATTTGCCGCATATATTTGAACGTTTTTACCGGGTGGATAAGGGGCGTTCCCGCGAACGCGGAGGTACCGGTCTGGGCCTCAGCATCATGAAGCATATTGTGCAATTGCACGGGGGCGCGGTTGCTGCCGAAAGCACCCTCGGGCAGGGGACTGCGATCCACTTCAGCTTGCCTTACCGGTTGACGACCGAGGATTCGCCTGTTGCTTGACGCGGTGGGGCGACTCAGTCCTTATATTGCGATGGAACTGAGCGAAGGTCATGCCAAAGAATTGGCAAAACAAGCGGCGCGTAAAACCGCGCTCAAAAAGGAATGCCTCCAAATACTGGGGGGAGTCGAGCGGATCGTTTTTGAGGCGGGTTGCGGTCATGGCCACTGGCTGACGGCGTATGCCGAGGCGCACCCCGAGCAAACCTGCCTGGGGATTGACCTGATTGCCCATCGGGTGCGGAAGGGTCAGGAAAAGTGCGCCAAGCGGGATTTGCCGAATCTGCACTTTCTCAAGGCGGAACTGGGCGAGTTTCTGGAAGTGCTGCCACCGGAGATCCGTTTCGACCTCACGGTGTTCCTCTTTCCGGATCCCTGGCCCAAGGCGCGCCACCACCGCAGGCGGATGGTTCAGGCGGCGCTGCTCGATGCGTTGGCGGCACGCACCGATGCGGGCGGCGGGTTTTGTTTTCGTTCAGACGACCGACCTTACTTTGACTGGACGATTGAATTATTGGAGGCGCACCCCGACTGGGAGATTGACTCCGCGGCGGAGTGGCCCCACGAGATGGAGACCTACTTCCAAAGCTTGATGGACGCGTATCATTCAGTGGTCGCGCGGCGGCGATAAGCTAAAGCAGATCCAGCCAGAGGACCAGTCCAAGCTGCGTCACCAGCGCGGCTGCCAAAAGCGCGTAGCTGAACCACATAAAATAATCAGCCGCCAAAGGCCTACCTTTAGGCGGTCGTGGGCGGGCTGGGGCAATGCCGGTGCTCTCGGCTTGCCTCGTTTCCGGATCCTCCGAAAGAAAGCCGCCCTTGCGGTCTCGCAAGCGCGTTATTTGGCCGGTTAGATTTTTCGGGGAAGCCATATTAGACAGACTTGCTTCTCTCCGTATCCCGCGCAAGTGTGTAAGCAGTAAAAAATAAAGTAATAAAGGTCATAAGGAATACTAATGTTAGTGGGGCAAATTACATTACAGTGTTGACGCACTCATCGAGTTACGGCATCTCATTCGCTTTCCTTATCAAGGCTATTACATTCTTTTGGTGTTCTTCGTGAACAAATTCATCACTTCATTCTTTGCTTTGTTTGTCACCACTGCAGCGCTCAACGCGGCGGACGGTGCAGTCAGCCCCAGTCCCTACACTTTGACTGAGATTTTTGGGCTGCCCCTGACGAATACCATTCTGACGACTTGGGCGATCTCCATTCTTTTCATCGTTGTGATTCGCCTGACGGTCGGGAAGCCCAAGCTCATCCCGGGCAAGGGGCAGGCGGTCATTGAAAATTTAGTCGCGGGACTGCAGGATTTATTCGAGCCCATCCTCGGCAAAAAGGCCTTCCGCATCGCTTTCCCTCTCTTAATTGGATTTTTTGTTTTCATCCTGATTCACAATTGGAGCGGCCTCATCCCCGGGGTGGGTGTCTTTGGTCATTACGATGAGCACGGGCACTTCAAATATTGGATGCGGCCTGCGAATTCCGACCTCAACGCCACTCTTGGCATGGCGCTCATTGCAACCGCCGCCTGGCTCTACATCTGCCTCAAGGTTGCCGGCCCCAAGTTTTTCATTTGGGAACTCTTTGGCAACAAGGCCGATAAAAAGGAAACCCCTCCCGCGATCTACGCTTTCCTCATTCCGATTTTCCTCGGTGTCGGTCTCATTGAAATTGTTTCAATCTGTTTCCGGCCCATTTCGCTTTCCTTCCGTCTCTATGGTAACGTCTTTGGCGGCGAAAGCCTCCTTACCAGCATGACCGAAAAGGCGCCCTATGTGGTCCCTGCGGTATTCTACTTTTACGAGGTCTTGGTGGGCGTGGTGCAGGCACTAATCTTTACCATGCTCGTCGCCATCTATATTGGCCTCATGACCAACCACGACGAAGAACACGCACACTAACACTTTCTCCGACCATGACCATGTAGCAAGCCGTGGGTGGCGCAGAAACCAACTAAAACAAACAACCCAGATTAAAAAATGATCATCGACATCCTAGCAGAAGTTACCGGTAAGGTTCACGTAGCCGCCGCCGCTCTTGGTGTGCCGCTCGGCATTGGACTCATCGGACTCGGGGCTTCCCAATCCGTTGGCCGCAACCCTGAGGCTGCCACCAAGATTCTGGTTCAGTCGATTCTCGCCATGGCTTTCGCCGAAGCGATTATCTTCTTCGCTATCTTCCTTGGTTAATCTCCCAGGCTTTGACTGTCGGCGATCCCCGTGGGTCGTCGACATATCAATGCCGCCCATCACGCTTATTATGAAAGCACTTTTCCTATTTTCCTTGCTCGTTTTTTTGAGCCCGTTCGCCCTGACCGCCGCGAGTGACGACCTCGCCGAAGCACCGGAGTCCGTAGAAACACTCCTTGGAGAGGAACCCGCCGAGGGAAGCATCCTCGACACCTTCCGTGAGATCTTCAAAAAATTTGACGTCACCTGGCCCACGCTCATTGCCCAGATGATCAATTTCATCCTGGTGGCAATCATTTTATACCAATTTGCGGTCAAGCCCGTGATGGCGACCCTCGATGAGCGTCAGCAAAAGATTGCGGAGGGACTGCAATACGCCGAGGAAATGAAGGATCAGCTCGCCGCGACCGAACGCGAGCGCGCCCAAAAGGTGCAGGAAGCCGCCGCCGAGGCGCAACGTATTTTGAGCGAGACCCGCGACCAGGCCAAGGAAATGATCGAGGCGAAAACTCAAGAAGCCGCCGCCCAAGCGGAGGCTATCATTCGCAAGGCCAGTGAAGCCACCGAACTTGAGCGCCAAAAAATGCTCTCGGAAGTTCGCCAGGAAGTCGCCCGTCTGGTCGTTGAAACCTCCGCAAAAGTACTCACCCGCGAACTGAGCGCCGACGAAAAAGTATCCTATTCGGACGCTGCCGCCAAGGAACTCGCCCAAAGCTAAGGTTTATTTCCCTTTAACTGCCAGATATGCAACGCCACAAGAAAGTTATCCAGCTCGCCAAAAAGATGGTGCTCCTCTCCCGCGACGATGCGGGCGTGATCACGGAAGCGCGGGTAGGGGAGGTGCTTTCCGGTCTGCGCCAGGTTCAGCCCCGCCATCATCTCCTCTTGCTCCGGAAATATTTGAACTATTTGCGTCGCGAGCTCGCCCGCCAAACCGCAGTGGTCGCGGCTCCGGTGGCACTTTCCCCCGAATCCCTAGAGGCGATTGCACAATACTACACCAAACTTTATGAACGTCCGATCCAAGCGGTTGCCGCTGAAGACGAGAGCCTCATTGCCGGGGTTCGCGTTCGCGTTGGTGACGATAGCTACGACGCTTCCTTTTCCGGTTACTTGCAGCGCCTCGCCGCGCGCGTCCACTAAATCACTTTAAATAAAATTATCTCCATTCACACGCCCTCTTCTCATGAGCTCAATAGTCGAACAAATTGAAAACGAAATCGCCCAACTCGAAACGGGCGCCGTCAAATCCAACACCGGAACCATCGTCACCATCGCGGACGGAGTCGCCAAACTGGCAGGACTCTCGGGCGTGATGTATAACGAAATGATCGACTTCGGCAGCGGGGTCTTCGGCCTCGCCCTCAATCTAGAGGAAGACGAAGTCGGTTGCGTTATCCTGGGGGACTACTCCAAGCTCAAAGAAGGGGACGAAGCCAAAACAACCGGCAAGCTCCTTTCAGTACCAGTGGGCAAAGGCTTGCTCGGACGCGTCGTCGATGCGATCGGCAACCCCATTGACGGCAAAGGCCCCGTTAATTCTACCGAGACCTATCCGGTCGACCAAATCGCACCCGGAATCATTCCCCGTAAATCGGTCGACCAACCCCTCCAGACCGGTATCATGGCGGTCGACTCCATGATTCCCATCGGTCGTGGTCAACGCGAGCTCATCATCGGTGACCGCTCGACCGGCAAGACCACCATTGCGATTGATACCATCATCAATCAGGCAAAAATCAACCGCCAGCACTTGAACGAGGACGGCTCCTTCGAAGACGGCTTCCGCCCGGTTTATTCTATTTATGTAGCGGTCGGACAAAAGAACGCCAACATTGCCCGCACGATCAATGTCCTCGAAAAAGCAGGTGCGCTGGAATACACCATTATCGTTGCCGCGCCGGCTGCCGACAATCCCGCCAACCAATACATCGCGCCTTTCTCCGGTGCCTCCATGGGGGAATATTTCATGCGCAACGGAATGGACGCGCTCATCGTTTATGATGACCTCTCCAAGCAAGCGGTCGCATATCGCCAAATCTCCCTGGTTCTCAAACGCCCCTCCGGTCGCGAAGCCTATCCCGGTGACGTCTTCTATCTGCACAGCCGCCTCCTCGAGCGCTCCGCCCGTGTTAACGAAGACAATGGCAACGGTTCCCTCACCGCCCTGCCGATCATCGAGACCCAGGCCGGAGACGTTTCTGCCTACATTCCCACGAATGTGATTTCCATTACCGACGGACAAATTTTCCTCGAAACCGATCTTTTCAATCAGGGTATTCGCCCCGCGATTTCGGTCGGTCTTTCCGTTTCCCGGGTGGGCTCCGCCGCGCAGATCAAGGCCATCAAGAAAGTGGCGGGCAAGGTGAAGCTTCAACTCGCCCAGTTCCGCGAACTCGCGGCCTTTGCGCAGTTCGGTTCCGATCTCGACGCCAAGACCAAGGCCCAACTCGAACGCGGTGCCCGCGTCGTGGAACTCTTCAAGCAAACCGCGTTCAACCCGATCCCCGTCGAAGTTCAGACTGCCCTCATCTGGGGAGCTCAAAACGGATTCTTTGACAGCGTCGACACCAAGCAAGTCGTTGCCGCCACCACCAGTCTTCGCGAGTTCTTCGAAATGCGCGGTGCGAAATTGATGGACACCATCCGTGCCGAAAAGCAACTCAACGAGGCCATCGAAGCCGACCTCAAGTCTGCCTTCGAAGAGTGGCAGGCTGCGTTCTCCGCTTAAAACATTCCCGTTCATAAACGTTTAACTTCATAAGATGGCTAACCTCCGCGACATTCGCCGACGCATCAAGTCGGTCAAAAACACCCGTCAGATTACGCGGGCGATGCAGTTGGTTTCCTCATCCAAGATGAAGCGCGCGCAGGATGCCGCCATTGCGGGGCGTCCCTACGCCCTCATGCTGGCGGACCTGCTGGACTCGGTAAGCGAGAAGCTCAACCTCAGCGGCGCGGAACTGGAACACCCCTTCTTCGAGAAGCGCGAAATCAAAACCCGGGGCATCCTCGTTCTCTCCACCGACAAAGGCCTTTGCGGTCCGCTCAATACCAATCTTTTCCGTGAAGTTATTGAACAGGTCAAAGGACCCGCAAAATTCATCACGGTCGGGCGCAAGGCGACTCAGTTCGTCGCCCGCACCCAGCGCGACCTCCTAGCCGATTTCACGATTTCCGACAAAGTATCATTTTCGGAGATCCGGGGAATGCTCAAGCTCGCGATAGAGGCGTATCTCGATGGCACGATTGACACCATTGAGATCGCGTACCCCAGCTTTGTGAACGTCCTCGTTCAGGAACCGGTCATCCAAAAACTCTTGCCGATTGTGGACCTCGAGGAAGTGCTCACCCAATTGCGCAAACGCACCAAGACCGAGGCCGCCACGCTGGAAGCCCGTCGCGATACGCGTGAAATGTGCTTTGAGCCGAGCGCCAAAGCGGTGCTTGCGGAATTGCCGCAGCATTACGTTAAGGTCATCGCGCACCAGCTCCTTCTCGAAAGCCGTGCCGCCGAGCACTGCGCCCGAATGGTGGCCATGAAGGCCGCCACCGATAACGCCAGCAACCTCGTCGACGACCTTACCCTCGATTATAACAAGGCCCGCCAGGCCGCCATCACTCAGGAAATTCTTGAAATCGCCGCTGCCTCCGCAGCCAACTAAATACAAATTTTAATCAGTAACGCACCCAATTCTACCATCATGAGCAACCACGGAAAAATCGTTCAAGTCATCGGCGCCGTTGTCGACGCCGCATTCCCCATCGACAACGTCCCTGAAATTCTCGAAGCCGTAACGATCGACTTCAAAGTCGACGGCGAAGACAAGCAACTCACGCTTGAAGTGCAGCAGCACCTCGGGGAAGGCGTCGTTCGCGCGGTCGCTATGTCCTCTACCGACGGCCTTGTCCGCGGGATGGAAGTGAAGGGTACCGGCGGCGCGATTTCGGTGCCCGTTGGCGAAGCCGTTCTCGGACGCATCTTTAACGTCACCGGTGATACCGTGGATGAAAAAGGCCCCGTTGCGACCGAGGAGCGCCGCGGAATTCACCGCATGCCCCCCGAGTTGGTGGACCAGGCGACCGAGGCCGAGATCCTCGAAACCGGCATCAAGGTCATCGACCTCATCTGTCCCTTCACCAAGGGTGGTAAAGTGGGCGCCTTCGGTGGTGCCGGGGTGGGCAAGACCGTTGTCATCATGGAGCTAATTAACAACATCGCCAAGGCGCACGGGGGATATTCCGTTTTCGCCGGAGTGGGTGAACGTTCCCGCGAAGGAAATGACCTTTACCACGAAATGTCGGATGCCGGCGTGATCGATCAGGAAAATATCGCCAATTCAAAAGTGGCACTGGTTTACGGTCAAATGAATGAGCCTCCCGGTGCCCGGATGCGTGTCGCCCTTTCCGGCCTCACCATGGCGGAATACTTCCGCGACGAGAAAAATCAGGACGTCCTTCTCTTCGTCGATAACATCTTCCGTTTCTCCCAAGCCGGAGCCGAGGTTTCCGCCTTGCTCGGACGCTCGCCCTCCGCGGTGGGTTACCAGCCGACCCTTTCTCAGGAAATGGGCAACCTTCAGGAACGCATCACCTCCACCAAGAAGGGCTCCATTACCTCCTTCCAGGCGGTCTATGTTCCCGCGGACGACTTGACCGACCCCGCGCCCGCCAACACCTTTGCTCACCTCGATTCCACCATCGTGCTCGAGCGTTCCATTGCGGAGCTTGGTATTTATCCTGCGGTGGACCCGCTCGCCTCCATTTCCAACGCGCTCGATCCTGCGATCGTCGGCGAAGAACACTACAACGTCGCCCGTGGCGTTCAAAACGTCCTTCAGCGCTACAAGGATCTGCAGGACATCATTGCGATTCTCGGACTCGACGAGCTTTCCCCCGAGGACAAACAACTCGTTTACCGTGCGCGTAAGGTGCAGAAATTCCTCTCCCAACCCTTCCACGTCGCGGAGGTCTTCACCGGTATTTCCGGACAATACGTTTCCATCGCCGATACCATCAAAGGCTTCAAAATGATCCTCGACGGTGAATGCGACGACCTCGCCGAGAACGATCTCTACATGAAGGGTTCCATCGAACAGGCGCTTGAAGGCGTCAACGTATAAGCTGCCCGCACCAACATGATCGCGCTCGAAATCATCACCCCCGACGCCAAAGTCCTTGAGACCGGGGCGGAACAGGTCGTCCTCCCCGCGGAAGCGGGCGAGACCGGCGTACTCAAGGGCCACATTCCCCTTGTGACCAAGCTTAAGGCGGGTGAAATCAAAGTGATCAATGGCAGCAAGACCGAATACATTGCGGTCGACCGCGGATTCGCCCGCGTCCTGGGCGACACCGTCGAAGTCCTCACCGAGGCTGCCATCGACGTGAACGACATCGACCTTGCCGAGGTAGAAGCCGCCAAGACACGTGCCGAGCAAGCCCTCAAGGCCGCCGAAGCAGAAGGGATCAATCCCGTGGAAGCCGAGCAACTCGCACAAAAAGTCACCTTCCTGATCGCGCAGAAACTCGCCAAGGGCAGACGACGTTAA